>CANKXJ010000009.1 GCA_947487595.1 Actinomycetota bacterium | reverse complement strand
ATCTCTGCGCCAGCAACCGATGAGGACATCACCATTGTTATGGGCGTCAACCATGAAAAGTATGATGGTTCAAAGCACAACATCATCTCAAACGCATCATGTACAACCAACTGCCTGGCTCCAATGGCCAAGGTTCTCAACGATAACTGGGGCATTGTTAAGGGTCTGATGACAACTATCCATGCCTATACAAATGACCAGGTCATCCTGGATTTCCCACACAAGGATCTACGCCGTGCTCGCGCGGCTGCAACTAACATGATTCCCACATCAACTGGTGCGGCAAAGGCAATCTCTTTGGTACTTCCAGAGCTCAAGGGCAAGCTCGATGGCTATGCAATGCGCGTTCCTGTTCCCACTGGTTCAGCGACAGATTTAACTGTTGAACTTTCTAAGGAAGCTACTGCTGGCGAAATTAACGCTGCAATGAAGGCCGCTTCACAGGGCGCACTCAAGGGATACCTTTCATACACCGAAGACCCAATCGTGTCTTCAGATATCGTCACTGATCCTTCTTCATGTGTCTTTGACTCAGGTTTAACCAAGGTAATTGGAAATCAGGTCAAGGTTGTTGGTTGGTATGACAATGAATGGGGTTATTCAAACCGCCTTGTGGACTTGATTTCATACGTTGGCAAAACTCTTTAATGTCAGATCTTGCCCACTTTGATGTAGCAGGAAAGCGGGTTTTTCTACGCTGTGATCTTAATGTTCCATTAAAAAGTGGAATCATTAAAGATGATGGTCGTATTAAAGCCTCGCTTCCTACTATTCAAACTTTGCTTGAAAAAGGTGCATCAATTGTCATTGCCGCGCACTTAGGTCGTCCAAAGGGTGAAGTGAAACCAGAGCTATCGCTAGAACCAGTTGCTAAGCGTTTAGGGGAATTACTAGGGCAAGAGATTATTTTTCCGAAGCAAGTTGTTGGGGATGTAGTCACTTCAGCAGTTCAAGGTCTAAAGCCTGGTCAGATACTTCTTTTAGAAAATATTCGCTTTAGTTCAGCCGAGACAAGCAAAGAAGAGTCTGAGCGAGCAGAGTTTGCAGGCCAATTAGCAAAGCTAGCCGATGCATACGTTGGTGATGGTTTTGGCGCTGTTCATCGCAAGCATGCTTCAGTATTTGATCTTCCAAAGCTTTTACCACATGTTGCTGGCACATTAGTTGCAGCTGAAGTCGAGGTATTGAAAAAACTCACACAAAATCCAGAGCGTCCTTATGGAGTAGTTCTAGGTGGTGCAAAGGTTTCAGATAAATTAGGTGTGATTGAAAATCTACTTGGAAAGGTAGATGTTTTAGCTATTGGTGGAGGAATGGTTTTCACCTTCCTTAAAGCTCAGGGTAAAGAGATCGGCACATCACTTGTTGAAATAGAGATGCTCGATGTTGTTAAAGGCTTAATTGAGAGCGCTCGGAAGAACGGCGTGAAACTGATTCTTCCCACTGACATCGTTGTCGCACCCACTTTCTCAGCAGATGCCACGCCAACCTTAGTTACAGCTGATGCAATTCCAGCAGATCAAATGGGCCTAGATATTGGCCCTGAGTCGGCTAAAGCTTTTGCAATTGAAATCGAAAAATGCAAGACAGTATTTTGGAACGGTCCCATGGGTGTGTTTGAATTTGCTAACTTTGCTGCTGGCACGAAGAGAGTTGCGGCAGCGTTAACCAAGGTTTCAGGGATTTCAGTTGTTGGTGGGGGAGACTCGGCCGCTGCGGTGCGTGCTCTAGGCTTTGCTGACTCAGAGTTCGGTTATATTTCAACTGGCGGCGGTGCATCGTTAGAATATTTAGAGGGCAAGGAACTTCCTGGTCTTCAAGCACTTGGCTTATAAGGAGCACTCATGCGTAAACCATTGATGGCTGGAAACTGGAAGATGAACCTCAATCACCTTGAGGCGATTGCAGTTGCCCAGAAGTTGGTTTACTCACTTGATGACAAGGACTATGACGCAGTTGATGTTGCGATCATTCCTCCCTTTACGGATATTCGCTCCATTCAAACTTTGATTGATGGAGATCGCTTGCGCCTTACTTATGGTTCACAAGATCTCTCACCAGAGGCAAGTGGAGCATTTACTGGCGATATCGCAGGTTCCATGTTGCACAAGCTCGGTTGCACATTCGTTCTTATTGGTCACTCTGAGCGCCGTGCTATTCACGGTGAATCTGATGCACTTATTAATCGCAAGATTAAGGCCGCTCTTGCTAATGAGATTATTCCAATCTTTTGTGTTGGTGAAGAATTAGCGATTCGTGAGTCTGGGGCCCATGTCAGTCATGTGATTCGCCAAGTTCGCGCCGGCCTTGAAGGATTTACTAAGCCAGAGCTAAAGAAGATTGTTATTGCCTATGAGCCAGTGTGGGCAATTGGTACAGGCAAAGTTGCTACACCAGAAGATGCTCAAGAAGTCTGTTCTGCTATTCGTGACGAAATTGAAAATATCGGATCTGCTGAGATTGCATCAAATATGCGAATCCTTTATGGCGGTTCAGTGAAATCTTCTAACATCTCAGAAATCATGAAAAAGAGCGATGTGGATGGCGCCCTTATCGGGGGAGCGAGCCTAGACCCTGAGGAATTAGCCAAGATTGTGAAGTTCCACGCGCAAGCAGAGTAAGTCTGCGGCCGATTTTGCAGGTATCCTTACCCTCTACGAAACAAGGAGTTCGACAACGTGAAATTAGCTCTATCTATCTTGCTCGTCATTACAAGCGTCATCATGATTTTGCTCGTCCTTTTGCATAAGGGCAAGGGCAGCGGACTCTCCGACCTTTTTGGTGGCGGAATCTCAACTAACTACGGTGGATCATCAGTAGTGGAACGCAACCTAGATCGCCTCACAATTGTTGCTGGTGGCCTTTGGTTTGCACTCGTTGTTGCCTTAAGTCTTGTTCTTAAGTAAATCTTTAACTACATATTTTTAAAAGGAGTAATACATGGCAAGTGCAATTCGTGGAAGCCGAGTAGGCGCTGGCCCAATGGGCGAGGCAGAACGCTGTGATTCAATCGCTCGCTCATATGTTTCCTATTTTTGCGCTAATGGTCATGAAGTTCGTCCATCATTTGCTGTCGAAGAGACTGTAGTTATTCCAGCTGAGTGGGACTGCCCAAAGTGTGGCTACCCAGCAGGACGCGATCGCAACAATCCACCTAGCCCAGTAAAAAATGAGCCATATAAGACTCACCTTGCCTACGTTAAAGAGCGTCGTACCGATGCTGAAGGCGAGAAGATCCTAGAAGAGGCTTTGCGCAAACTTCGTGGAGATGACGAAGACTAAATCTTTTTTACAGCGTTAAGAAGTTGGTCTATACCCGCACTGCGATTTGTTAAATTGAATCGAAGGAGCGGGTATTTTCTTGATGCAAGTGCTTTCCCATCACCCAGCGCTTGAGCCGCAACTAAAGTCTTGAAACCAAAGCTCTGTCCTGGAATTGCAATATCTGTTGATGGCGTTCCAGTAATTTGCAGGAAAGAACCGTTTTGTTGCCCACCTTTGTGAAACTGTCCCGTGGAGTGAAGAAAACGTGGTCCCCAACCAAAGGTAACTGGCTTGCCGATTTTTTCTGAAAGTATTGATCTGATCTGTGAAATTTTTGCTTCATCTTTGCGATCTAAGTAGGCCATGATTGCTACGTAACCATCTTTGTGGATGCCTTGAATGAATGTCGCTAATGCGTGGGCAACATCAGCGCCGTCTCCAAATATTTCAACAGCACCATCGGTGTGGGGGGCAGTAAAGACAGGCAGTACGCCGCCCCATTCCTTAAGCAATGCAGATGTCTGTTCTTTTGCTTCAGTGACATTGGGTTGATTAAAAGGATCTATTTCAAGTGCTGCTCCAACGAGGGCGGTTACCCACTCCCAAATAATGAATTGAGCAGCAAGGTCTGCCTCTACAACTAAATCAGCAGAACCCGCGTATGCAACAGAAAATACATTTGCATTTGAAGCTGCTTTTTCAATAACTACGGGAAGTCGTCCCACTTGATTCTTACCAGTTGATTCGGCCACCAACTGCTCAGCCCAATCACTTAAGCCCGGCATTGCAGAGCCATCATCGGTATAGGAAAGGTATTGACCAGCGTGATAGGCAAGTAGGTATGCAATATCTACGACCAACGTTGAATCTTTAAGGAATGCGTTCTTTGCATCGCTGGCGTTATCAAGAAGGACTGAAACATCCACACCAATAAGAGCTGATGGAACTAAGCCAAAAGCACTGAGAACACTAAAGCGTCCGCCAACATTTGGATCGGCATTAATGACGGTGTATCCGGCTGCGCGGCTTTGCTTATCCAATGGTGAATCTGGATCAGTAACGATGACCATATGGTTGTGTGGTGCTAATCCTGCTTGAGTGAATGCATCTTCAAAGAGTGCGCGCTGTGAAGCGGTTTCAATTGTTGAACCAGATTTAGAACTTACGACTACAACAGTTTTTGCTAAATCACCCTTAAGTCCATGGGCGACATAGTCTGGATCAGTTGAATCAAGAATAAAGAGCTTTTTCTTGAAACTCTGTGCGATAACCTCTGGACCAAGAGATGACCCACCCATGCCGCATAAAATGACATTGTTTTTGTCGCGATGCTTTGCATAGAGGGCATCAAGTGCGGGCAAGAGATCTCTAGAACTTTCAGGAAGATCTATCCAATTTAAACGAACGGAGGCTTCAGCCTGGGCAGCAGCGCCCCAAATCGTTGAGTCTTTCTTGGTTAGGCGTAAGTGAGCGTCAAGCAAAGCGCGATAGCGCATATCACTGCGATCAATGTCTTTGATCGCATCTCCTGAAATCTTTATCATCCCTGTTGAGCTGCTTTCACGTTAGCGAGCAATTCATCCCATGCCTGGGCAAATTTCTTCACACCATCCACCTCGAGCTCAGTTGTCACCGCATCAAGTGAGATGTTGAGAGCTGATAAACCTTTGAGGACTTCCACAGCTGCCACATAGTTTGAAGTAATGGTGTTGCCTCGCACTTTGCCGTGATCAATAACGGCATCTAATGTTGATTGAGGCATGGTGTTCACGGTGTCTGGGGCAATAAGTTCAACAACGTAGCGAGTGTCATCGTATGCGGGATCTTTGACGCCAGTTGAAGCCCAAAGCGGACGTTGCTTATGTGCACCGCGGGCAAGTTGTGCTTGCCATCTAGGGGAGGAGAACTTCTCTTCAAAGAGTTGGTAAGCAAGATGGGCATTAGCAATAGCTGCCTTTCCAAGCAGGGAGGTGGCAGCCTCTGAGCCATCTTTTTTAAGAAGTGCGTCAACAGATGAATCGATGCGGCTAACAAAAAACGATGCAACTGAGTGCACATGTGTAGGATTTGTCGCAGCTTCTATTCCGGCTATGTAAGCATCTATTACTGCGCCATATCGCTTAACTGAGAAGATCAAAGTGACATTGATACTTATACCTGCGCCGATAAGTGCGGTAATGGCAGGTAAGCCTTCAAGAGTTGCAGGCACCTTGATCATCAAATTAGGGCGATCAATAATTGACCAGAGCTCTTTGCCTTGGGCGATTGTGGCATCGGTATCGTGGGCAAGACGAGGGTCAACCTCAATACTCACTCGTCCATCAACACCCTTAGTTGATGAGTAGATCTCTTTGAAGAGATCACAAGCAGATCGCACATCATCGGTAGTTAGTTTCTTGACAACGTCATCAACGGATGCGGATTTCATCGCTGCAATATCAGCGGTGTATTCATCGGCCCCAGCTATGGCTGCGCCAAATATAGAAGGATTAGTTGTGACGCCTACTACGCCAGAATTAGCGATGCGTGAGGGCAGTGAATGCGCATCGGTGCCTGAAATCTTCGCTCTGGATAAATCATCGAGCCAGATTGAGGTTCCGCCTTTAGCTACATCGGCTACAGACATTTAGAGAGCTGCCTTAATCTTGATAACGATTGCTTCCACAGAGAAACCGAATTCTTTAAACAAGCGCTTAGCATCGGCTGAAGCCCCATAGTGTTCAAGGGAAATTGCAATTCCATTATCACCGATTAACTGGTGCCAGCCTTGAGCAATTCCCACCTCAATGCTGACTTTCAATTTTATTGAAGGTGGTAGTACTTCATCCTTATAGCTTTGCTCTTGTTCGCTAAACCATTCAAGACATGGTGCGCTCACTACACGAACTGCAATTCCTTCACTCGCCAACGCACTCTGCACATCAATTGCTAGAGATACTTCAGAGCCAGTTGCAATCAGAATCGCCTTTGGATTAGCAGCATCTTTAAGAATATAGGCACCCTTGGACGTGCCAGAGGCAGGAGCGCAATTGGTTCGATCCAAAACAGGAAGGTTTTGGCGCGATAATAGGATTCCTGCAGCGCGGCCTCGAGTAAGAATCTTCTTCCAACTTTCAGCAACTTCATTGGCATCACCAGGGCGGATGACATCTAAACCCGGAATTGCGCGCAAAGCCGCAAAATGTTCAATAGGTTGGTGAGTTGGTCCATCTTCGCCCACACCGATTGAATCATGCGTCCAGACAAATGTGGAAGGAATATTCATCAACGCTGCAAGGCGAACAGCGGGGCGCATGTAATCGCTAAATACTGCAAAGGTTCCACCAAATGCGCGAGTTAATCCATGGAGTGCAATTCCATTGAGAATTGATCCCATGGCATGTTCGCGAATTCCAAAGTGAATTATTCGACCATAAGGATGAGCACCTTTCATGGTACTAGTTGCGGGCAAGAACGAGCCGCCACCATCAATGCTGGTGTTGTTAGATCCCGCTAAATCAGAGGAGCCACCCCAGAACTCAGGCAGATGCTTTGCAATTGCATTAATGACTTGGCCCGATGCTGCGCGAGTTGCGACATCTTTTCCTGGGGCAAAAGTAGGGATGTCTGCATCCCAGCCAGCAGGCAAGGCTCTAGTGCGCAAACGCGCCAGTAGTTTTGATTGCTCTGGATTACTAGATTGCCAAGCTGCAAACTTTGTATCCCATACCTTACGCACCTGTGCAGCACGATCTTTTACTAAACGAGCATGAGCAAGGACATCTGTAGGCATTGCAAATTTCTCTTCCGGATTTAAACCTAGAGCCACCTTCGTTGCAGCAACTTCCTCATCACCAAGTGCAGAGCCATGAGAACTAGCGGTTCCTTGGGCTTTAGGTGCTGGCCAAGCGATAACTGATTTCATGCGTATTAAAGATGGTTTTGAAGTTTCTCTCTTGGCTGCAACCATCGCAGCATCAATGGCTGCGATATCTACATTCCCATTTGCAGAAGCTGCTACATCTATGACATGCCAGCCATAGGCGCGGTAGCGAGCAGAGACATCTTCAGTAAATGCAGTATGTGTATCACCCTCGATCGAAATGCGGTTGTCATCATAAATTACATTTAATGCACCAAGCTCTTGTGTTCCAGCTAATGAAGATGCTTCGGCGCTTACGCCTTCTTGCAGATCGCCATCAGAGCAGATAACCCAAATACAGTGATCAAAAACAGATGTTCCAGCAGATGCCTGGGGATCTAGTAGTCCACGCTCAAACCGAGCTGCCATAGCCATGCCAACAGCAGTTGCAAGACCTTGACCAAGGGGACCGGTAGTCATTTCTACGCCGGCAGTATGCCCAAACTCTGGGTGACCCGGAGTGAGCGAACCCCATGTGCGAAACTCCTGAAGATCTTTTAACTCAAGACCATAACCACTTAAAAAAAGTTGAGTATAAAGAGTCAATGATGAGTGGCCGCACGAGAGTATGAATCGATCGCGACCTATCCACTGTGGATCTGAGGGATCATGAATGAGGTGGCGCTGGAAGAGCGTATAAGCGACCGGGGCCAATGACATAGCGGTACCTGGGTGACCATTACCAACTTTTTGAACCGCATCGGCTGCTACGGCACGAGCATGCGCAACTACGCGATCATCCATCTCTGACCAACCAGACATTGAACTCATTGAACTATTTCCTTGTTTTTAAATTGAACGGATAACCAGATTTGCCACGCCGCTATCCAAACTAAAGTAGAACCTAAGATATGAAGTCCAACCAATAACTCTGGCACACCGAGGAAGTCTTGGATGTAGCCGAGGACTCCTTGAGCAAGTGAAATACCGAAAAAAATACGGAGACGTCTTTTTGTGAGCGCAGATATCTCTTTCCGCATGTAATAAGCAACCGAAAATAAAATTAGAACATATACAGAAATAGAGTGCATGCGTGTTATCTCTTGGATTTTAAGATCCAGGCGGGGTACATCTCTATCTCCAGCATGAGGACCTACTGCAGTAACAATTGTCCCTAAGGCGATGACAAGGGCAGCCCACAGGATGTGAAATTTTGAATAGCGATTTAGTCCTGCGCTAACTTGGGTTTTTACCGAAGCCCTTTTGCGTCGTGAATAAAGAGAAGTTGCTCCAGCAATGAGAATTATTGATAGTAGGAAATGGGCGGCAACTGTGAGTGGATTGAGATTTGTTAATACTGTGATTCCGCCTAGAACTCCTTGACCAAATATTCCTAAAAACTGCCCAGCTGCAAGTATGCGCAGATCTTTTCTCCCTGAACGCACCACTGCAATCACAGTAGCTAATGCAAATAGAACGAGAACAAAAGTGAGTAGTCGATTACCAAATTCAATCCATGAATGAAATACGCCCTCGACTTGATTCTCAACCGGAAAATAGGAACCCGGTGTGCACTCAGGCCAGGTTGGGCAACCAAGGCCTGAGCCCGTTAGTCGGACCGCGCCTCCGGTTACAACGATCGCAGCCTGGGAGATCAGTAGGGCCCGGGAAAGAGGAGAAAGTGCCCGAGCCGCGCGCATGGATGCCATGGTCCAACCCTATGGCTACCGGGTGCGCAGGCGGGCCGAGTGGCCGAAGGTGTCGAATTACGACACAATAGTGTTGTGAAAATGAGCGGCCAAACAAGCCCAGTTCCAGGTGATGATCTTCGCACCCGGGACTTAGTGGCGCGCTCAATTTTACAAAACGGCCCATCAACGGCTGCAGTGCTTGGACAGCGTCTAGGTCTGACTCCAGCGGGTATTCGTCGCCACCTTGATCTACTTGTTGCAGATGGTGTTCTGCAGGCACGCGAACCACACTCTGCGATTAATCGCGGCAGATGTCGACCTTCAAAAGTATTTGTTATGAGCGATAAAGGCCGTGAACAGTTTGAACATTCCTATGATGATTTAGCGGTAGCGGCTTTGAAATTTATGTCAGCGCAATCTGGCGCACACTTGGTTTCAGGTTTTGCTCAATTGCGCGCTGACGATATCGAAAAAAAAGCGATGCTGGCTCTGGAGAAGAAAAGCAATAAGAGCGAAGCCCTTGCCCAATTTCTGACCGAACAAGGCTATGCCGCGAGTATTGCTAAAAAGCCAATGGGTGAAGAGCTGTGTCAACATCACTGTCCCATTGCACACGTTGCTTCAGAGTTTCCTCAACTATGTGAAGCTGAGACTGAAGCACTCTCACGTATTTTAGGCACTCACGTTCAACGTCTTGCAACAATTGCACACGGTGATGGAGTGTGCACAACTTTTATACCCACAACAACAGCAGCAACGAAGCGAAAGGTACGCGCATGACTATTGCACATCCAGAACTCGAGGGTATCGGTAACTATGAATACGGTTGGTCCGATAAAAGCGATGTAGGCACTAATGCTAAGCGCGGCCTGAGTGAGGATGTCGTGCGCGACATCTCCGCTAAGAAATCCGAGCCTCAGTGGATGCTAGACCTTCGCTTAAAAGGCCTTGCTCTATTTGAGAAAAAGCCAATGCCAAACTGGGGTTCAGATCTCTCTGGAATTTTCTTCGACACAATCAAATACTTTGTGCGCTCCACAGAAAAACAGGCTGCAACGTGGGATGACCTGCCAGATGAAATTAAGAACACTTACGATCGTCTAGGTATTCCTGAAGCTGAAAAGCAACGTCTAGTTTCTGGTGTTGCGGCTCAATACGAATCAGAGGTCGTCTATCACTCAATCCGTGAGGATCTAGAGAAGCAGGGCGTTATTTTCCTTGATACAGATAGCGCTCTCAAGCAGCATCCAGAGCTATTTAAAGAGTACTTCGGAACCGTTATCCCAGTGGGAGATAACAAGTTCGCAGCTCTTAATACATCTGTGTGGTCTGGTGGTTCATTTATCTATGTTCCAAAGGGCGTTCACGTTGATATTCCTTTGCAGGCATATTTCCGCATTAACACTGAGAACATGGGCCAGTTCGAGCGCACATTAATCATCGCCGATGAGGATTCATACATTCACTATGTTGAAGGCTGTACTGCGCCTATTTATAAGTCAGATTCACTTCACTCAGCAGTTGTTGAGATCATTGTGAAAAAGGGTGCGCGTGTTCGTTACACAACAATTCAGAACTGGTCGAATAACGTTTATAACTTGGTTACCAAGCGCGCAACATGTGCTGAGGGTGCAACCATGGAGTGGGTTGATGGAAACATTGGTTCTAAGGTAACTATGAAGTACCCAGCAATCTTTTTGATGGGCCCACATGCCAAGGGTGAGACGTTATCTCTTGCTTTTGCTGGTGAAGGACAACACCAAGATTCTGGTGCCAAGATGGTTCACGCAGCTCCATACACATCATCATCTGTTATCTCTAAGTCAGTTGCACGAAATGGTGGACGGACGTCTTATCGTGGACTTGTTCAAGTTCAAGAAGGTGCTCATCATTCAAAGAGCACAGTCAAGTGCGATGCACTTCTAGTTGACACAATTTCTCGCTCAGACACTTATCCCTATGTTGATATCCGTGAAGATGATGTCTCAATGGGCCATGAAGCAACTGTTTCTAAGATCTCTGATGATCAACTCTTCTACTTGATGTCTCGTGGATTAACTGAAGATGAAGCTATGGCAATGATTGTTCGTGGATTTATTGAGCCAATTGCGCGTGAACTACCAATGGAATACGCCTTAGAGCTCAATCGTCTTATTGAACTTCAAATGGAAGGTGCAGTTGGTTAATGTCTGTTTTAGCTACTAATTACTTAACCCCAACTGGGCGCGAGGAAGCTTGGCGTTTCACACCGCTCAAGCGCTTGCGTGGTTTACATGATGGCACTGCTGCCGTTGGTGAGCGCAATTCCCTGGTAACTAAAGCTGGCTTACCAAAGGGTGCCAGCTTTACTCGCGAATCTTTAGATCCACTTGCTGTCAGCGATGATGTAATCATTGAGCGCATCCGAGGAGAGGTCGCTGATGTTGCTCATCTTTCTATTGATGCAAATGCTGAAATCAAAGAGCCAATCTTTCTGACTCGCTCAGCAGGTGCATTAGATTCAGCGGAACTTTCCAGAGTACGTATCTCACTTGGCAACCACGCTGTTGCAACAGTAATTGTTGAAAACATTGGCGACACATTGCTTGCAGAAGACCTAGAGATTTCATTAGCTCCAGGTTCATCGCTAACTTTTGTCTCACTACAAGAGTTTGATGCAAAAAGTGTCTACACAGCCCGCCACCATGCTGTGGTCGATAAGGATGCTGTTTTCAAGTCAATCACTGTAACTGTTGGGGGAGATGTAGTCCGTATTCTTCCAACCGTTGAATTTACTGCCCCTGGTGCATCGGCTGAACTTCTTGGAGTCTATTTCGCAACAACCGGACAGTTCTTTGAACACCGTATGCACGTAGATCATGCTGTTCCTAATGCAAAATCTCGAGTCAATTTCAAGGGTGCTCTTGCTGGTAAAGATGCGCATACAGTGTGGATCGGTGATGTATTGATTCGTGCTGTTGCAGAAGGCACCGATACATATGAGCTCAACCGCAATCTTTTACTCACAGATGGAGCTCGCGCAGACTCTGTTCCTAATCTTGAAATCGAAACTGGTGAGATCGTTGGTGCAGGCCATGCAAGTACCACCGGCCGCTTTGATGACGAGCAGTTGTTCTATCTGATGTCACGTGGAATCACGCTAGAGGATGCCCGCCGACTTGTTGTGCGCGGTTTCTTTAATGAAATCATCACTGAGATCGGCAACGAAGAGGTACAAGAGCGCCTTATGGAACGTATAGATGGCGAACTTGAAAGAGCTGGTGCCTAAATGGCCGACATAATGTTGGATCAATTAGAGGTCGGCAAGCCAGTCAAGATTGAAAAAGATGGCAAAACCATCTGCGTTGCCAGAGTGGGCGATGAGGTATTTGCTATTGACGATACGTGCTCTCACTCAGAGGCATCTTTATCAGAAGGTGAAATAACAGATTTCAAAATTGAATGCTGGCTACATGGTGCTGAGTTCGATTTACGTACCGGTGTGGCCTTGACCTTACCGGCAAATATAAGCCTTCAAACATATGCAGTGAAGATCGACGGAAATTCCGTCACGGTTGAGATTTAGTACACGAGTAGAAGAGAGAAAATAATGAGCGTTCTAGAAATCCGCGGACTACATGTATCAGTTAATACTGAAAATGGTAGTGTTGAAATTCTTAAGGGTGTTGACCTAACTATTAAGTCTGGTGAAACGCATGCAATCATGGGCCCTAACGGATCTGGTAAATCAACTCTTGCTTACTCAATTGCAGGCCACCCTAAGTACACAATCACTAGTGGCTCTGTGACTCTAGATGGCGCAGATGTTTTGGATATGACCGTTGATGAGCGCGCTAAAGCTGGCCTGTTCTTAGCTATGCAGTATCCAGTGGAAGTTCCAGGTGTTTCAGTCTCTAACTTCCTTCGCACAGCAGCAACAGCACTTCGTGGTGAAGCTCCAAAGCTTCGTACATGGGTTGCCGAAGTAAAGGGTGCGATGGAAGCCTTAAACATGGATCCAGCATTTGCAACACGTAACGTCAACGAAGGCTTTTCTGGTGGAGAAAAGAAGCGCCATGAAATTATGCAGCTTGAGCTATTGAAGCCAAAGATGGCAATTCTTGATGAAACAGATTCAGGGCTAGATGTTGATGCTCTTCGTATCGTTTCTGAAGGTGTTAACCGCGCAAAGGTCAATAATGATCTAGGCGTTCTATTGATTACTCACTACACACGTATCTTGAAGTACATCAAGCCTGACTTTGTTCACGTTTTTGCTAATGGCAAAATTGTTGAAGAGGGTGGACCAGATCTAGCTGACAAGCTAGAGGCCAATGGTTACGCAGATTACGTGAGCAAGTAAGGATCCAATGAGTTTTTCTGTTGCTGATGTACGTAAAGATTTTCCAATCTTTGAACGTACTATTCGCGATGGTAAAAGGCTTGTGTACTTAGATAGTGGTGCTACTTCCCAAAAACCTTGGGTGGTAATTAACGCTGAAAGTGCCTTCTACTCAAAGCATAATGCTGCTGTTCATCGCGGAGCTCATCAACTAGCTGAAGAGGCAACTGATGCCTACGAAGGAGCTCGAGCTATTGTTGCCGAGTTTTTAGGCGCAAAAGATAATGAGATTATCTTTACAAAGAATGCCACGGAATCACTCAACCTAGTTGCATATGCAATGGGTAATGCCGAGGCAGGAAATCGCTTTGCATTAAGTGCATCTGATTCCATCGTTGTTACCGAGATGGAACACCACGCAAACCTGATTCCTTGGCAGCAATTAGCCAAGCGTACTGGTGCTCAGCTCAAGTGGTTCAAAGTCAATGAAGATTCAAGGTTAGATCTTTCAAATATTGAGCAAGTAATAACTGCCAATACAAAAATTGTGGCAATCACACACCAATCAAATGTTTTGGGAACTATTATTCCATTGGAAGCAATTATTAAGCGAGCACATGATGTCGGCGCAGTAGTGGTACTTGATGCGTGTCAATCAGTTCCTCATATGAGTGTGAACGTTACAGAACTAGATGTGGACTTCTTAGCCTTTTCAGGCCATAAAGCAGTAGGCCCTACAGGTGTTGGAGTTCTCTGGGGCAAATCCGAATTACTCAGAGAGTTGCCACCGTTTTTAACAGGTGGCTCAATGGTGAGAGCTGTGACAATGGAGAGCGCTACATGGGCAGATGCTCCACAAAAATTTGAAGCCGGAGTGCCAAATATGGCGCAAGCTGTTGGGTTGGGTGCTGCGCTGAAATACCTTTCCAACATTGGTATGGATGCAATTGCGCAACATGAGCGATCATTAACTGGGTACGCGCTCGAAAAACTGTTAAAAATTCCTGGCCTTCGATTAGTTGGCCCACAAGATAATGTTGCACGTGGAGCAGCTCTCTCTTTCACGATTAACGATATTCATCCGCACGATGTTGGTCAGTATGTAGACAGCCAGGGGATTGCAGTGCGCACAGGTCATCACTGTGCTTGGCCATTAGCCAAAGTTATGAATATTCCCGCGACAACGCGTGCTTCGTTCTATCTCTACAACGACGAGCATGACGTTGACGCGTTAGTCGAGGCCTTATTAGGTGCTCAAAAGTACTTTGGAAAATCCTGATGGAGTTAGATTCTCTATATCAAGAGGTGATTTTAGATCACTATAAACATCCACAACATAAAGGTTTGCGCAGCGGTTATTCAGCTCAAGTTCATCACGTTAATCCCAGTTGTGGAGATGAAATCACTCTCAACTTGACGGTCTCTGATGGCTTCATTTCATCGATCTCGTGGGATGGCCAAGGTTGCTCAATTTCACAAGCCAGCGTTTCAATACTCGGTGATTTACTCACAGGTAAGACATTTTCACAGGCAGAGGTAGTTGTGAACTCTTTTTCAGAACTCATGGCTAGCAAAGGAACTACATCGGGAGACCCCGAGATACTTGAGGATGCAGTAGCTTTTGCGGGAGTGTCAAAGTTTCCAGGTCGTGTAAAGTGTGCACTGCTTGGTTGGATGGCCTTTAAAGATGCAGCGATTCAGTCACAGGGAGAGAGCAAATGACAACGAGTGTTGAGGATGTAACAGAGGCAATGAAGGATGTTGTCGACCCAGAATTGGGAATTAACGTCGTTGATTTAGGTTTAATTTATGACGTTATGGTTGATGAAGCCAATATTGCAATATTGAATATGACACTTACTTCAGCTGCATGCCCTCTTCAAGATGTCATTGAGGATCAGACCCGTTCAGCGTTAGCGGGGATGACTACAGATGTGAAAATTAACTGGGTTTGGATGCCACCTTGGGGCCCAGACAAGATCTCCGATGATGGAAGAGATCAGCTTCGCGCTCTCGGTTTTACTGTCTGAGGTATAACTCAATAAGGTAGTCACATGTCAATGCATGCGGCTTGGATGACCCACAGATCTATGACTGCAGACCCATCGGTCAAGCAACAAAAACTTAAGGCTGGGACAGTAAAGCGGATCTTTACTTTCGCAAAACCCTATCGCCTCAGTATTTGGATCTTTCTCTTTACCGTAGTGATTGATGCTGCCTTAATTGTTGCCACACCACTACTTTTGCGCCAACTCATCGATGAAGGCGTGATTCCTAAAGATAGTGAATTAGTCACTCGGCTTGCTATATATGTTGGATTACTTGCTGTTGCTGATGCAGCGATGAGCATGCTGGGACGATATTTCTCTTCTCGAATCGGTGAGGGTCTCATTTATGATCTTCGCTCTTTAGTTTTCGGACATGTTCAAAGACAATCAATAGCTTTCTTTACTCGTACACAAACTGGTGCTCTCATTTCTAGAATCAATTCAGATGTCATGGGGGCACAGCAGGCCTTTACTGCAACATTGTCGGGACTAGTGAGCAATGTTGTGAGCTTGGTTCTCGTGGGTGTCACCATGATGATTTTATCTTGGCAGATTACGATTTTTTCACTTCTCCTACTTCCAGCATTTCTCATCCCGACTAAATGGGTTGGACGCAAACTTCAAGAGTTAACTCGTGATTCATTTAATACCAATGCTGAGATGTCGAGCACGATGACGGAGCGCTTCAATGTTTCCGGTGCAATGCTCGTTTCACTCTATGGTGAGCCTTCTAGAGAGCGCGAATACTTTAGATCCAGAGCGCGTAAGGTTGCCGATATTGGCATCAAGATGGCAATGCTCAATCGCCTTTTCTTTATTGCACTGACAAGTGTTGCTGCTATTGCTACAGCTTTCGCCTACGGAATTGGTGGCCATTTAGCTATTAACGGTGGAGTAACCGTTGGAACATTGCTGGCCATTACAGCTCTGCTAGCACGACTTTATGGTCCACTAACGGCGTTATCGAACGTTCGCATTGATGTTATGACCTCACTTGTTTCTTTTGAACGTGTATTTGAGGTATTAGATCTAGAACCAATGGTTAAGAATCGTGAGAATGCGATTGAGTTGAAACCAACTCACCCAAGGATTGAGTTCAAGGATGTGAGTTTTTCATATCCTAGGGCTGAAGAGATTTCACTTGCATCCCTTGAATCTGCAGCTAAGCCTGAGACGATTCAAAGTGGTGAAGTACTTCGTGGCCTTTCATTTACTGCAGCACCGGGAACATTAACTGCATTAGTTGGTCCATCTGGTGCGGGAAAGACAACGATTAGTGCGTTGTTACCACGTCTCTATGACGTTACAACAGGTGCAATTGAGATAGACGGACATGACATCCGTGATCTCACCCTTGAGTCTTTACGTGGGGTAATTGGTGTTGTTATGCAGGATGCACACCTTTTCCACGAAACCATCGCTGAGAATTTGCGATATGCGAAAAACGATGCAACAGAGAATGAAATGCGTGTTGCATGTGAGTCAGCACAGATTTGGGAGTTGATTAAGTCTTTGCCTAATGGGTTGGATACGATGGTGGGAGAGCGTGGACATCGTTTATCTGGGGGAGAGAAGCAACGCTTGGCTATTGCTCGCTTACTTCTAAAGTCACCATCCGTGGTAATTCTTGACGAGGCAACAGCGCATTTGGATTCAGAGAATGAGGCCTTAGTTCAAGCTGCGCTACAGAGCGCTCTCAAGGGTCGCACAAGCATTGTGATTGCACATCGACTGAGCACTGTGCGAGATGCTGATCAAATTCTTGTTCTGGAAAAGGGTCAGATAGTTGAGCGCGGTAAGCACGATGAACTTGTGGCACGTGGTGGCCTATATGCAGACCTTTATAACCGTCAGGACTTAACGGGTTCGGCGAATTAATATCCGTCCATAAATTACCAAGCCACCAAAGAAGAGCCACTGCAATGCATATGCCATGTGCGGACCATCGCTGAGTTCGGGGAGTTGGGCAGCAACTTTTGGTGTGAGTGAGCTTTCTGATCCACTTAAGAGATCGATGTAGTAATTCTCTGTATCAAGTTGGGATTGAGCATCGAGTTTAGAGATAAGGCCGCTTCCATCAGGTGGTAGTGCAAAAAAGGATCCGCGAGGAAGTGAGGAATCTAATCGCAACCTACCCGTGATTGAAACAGGAGTTGTTGGTGGGGCAGTAATAGTTGGCGCAATTGTGGCTTCTGCTCCGGCCTTTACCCATCCACGGTCCACCCAGAATCTTTCTTTGTTGGGGGTCGTAAACAATGTGAGAACTTCAAAGCCATAGAAACCTTCGCTATAGCGATTCTTTAGAAGTATCTGCTTTGTTGAATCAAATACGCCTTGTGTGGTGACGCTCTGCCATTCAGCCTCTAGTGGTGAATCTTTCACCGAATCTAGAGAAGTTGTGGCAAGAGCGATATGATTTTCAATAATTGCATTTCGTGCATGTCTATCTACACCACGTTGATATTGCCATTGTGCGGCAATAAGACAGAGAATAATGAGGGCTAGAGCGACTAAAGATTTAAAGAATGCAAATGGTTCGCGAACTTTTGCCATGATTAATCGAGTGATAGAGGTTTCTCTTCGATAATCTGATTATTTCTCGTAATTGTTTCTCGGCCGGCATTTGCGATAACTACGGCAAAATATGGAAGAGCAACGGCTCCGGCCAAAGCGAACCAACGGTAGGGACTAGGCAAAATAACCGTTAATACGAAGCAAACAGTTCGAACCATCATGGAAATGAAGTACCTTTTTTGACGAGTGGCTTGATCTTGGGTCAGGGCTAAAGGCGCGTTGGTTATCTTGAATACTTTCTTCTTCTTAGCCATGTATTAAGAGTAGTGCTAGGCGCACGGATGCGCTTCTTTTGAATACCTAGCGGTAACCAGTAAGTTTTGACTATGAGTTCTGTAGCGTTGGTAACAGGTGGAAATCGTGGCATCGGTTTAGCAGTGGCGCACTCACTTGCTGCCGCAGGCCATGACGTCGTTGTTACATATCGCAGTGGAACCCCGCCAACTGGTTTTAGGTCCGTCATCATGGATGTGACCAGCACAGAGAGTGTTGATAAAGCTTTCGATGAGATTGAAGCCCAGTGGGGAATCCCAGAGATCATTGTTGCCAACGCAGGCATCACTAAAGATGGTCTTGTTATGCGGATGAGTGATGAGGATTTTGAGTCTGTCATTGATGCGAACCTGACTGGAGCATTTCGTGTGGCACGCCGTGCAACTAAGGGTCTTCTGAAATTAAAGAAGGGGCGTTTGATATTTGTTGGCTCTGTCGTTGGAGCTTCAGGTTCTGCAGGACAAGTGAACTATTCATCCTCTAAATCCGGCCTTGTTGGAATGGCCAGATCTTTTGCACGCGAAATCGGAAGTCGCGGTATTACAGCAAATGTTGTTGCGCCAGGTTTTGTGGAAACAGATATGACATCGACTTTGGATGATAAGCGCAGAGATGAAATTGCTGGGTCTATCCCACTTGGCAGATTCTGTTCCGCGCAAGAGATTGCTGATGTGGTTACCTTTATCGCATCACCACAAGCTAGCTACATCTCTGGTGCTTTGATTCCAGTTGATGGCGGATTAGGAATGGGTCACTGACATGGGATTACTTGATGGCAAGAAGATTCTTGTAACAGGAGTTCTGACAGATAGTTCCATTGCATTTCATATTGCGCGAATAGCCCAAGAACAGGGCGCACAAGTTGTTCTCTCTTCTTACGGTCGTGTTCTGTCTTTAACAACTCGTATTGCTGGACGCCTGCCGCAAACCGCACCCATCATTGAACTCGATGTTACAAATGAAGCTGATCTAGCAGCTCTTGAATTAAGAGTGCGCGCACATTTTCCAGATGGTCTAGATGGGGTTGTTCACTCAATTGGCTTTGCTCCAGAGGCAGCCCTTGGTGGTAATTTCCTCAACACTTCTTGGGAAGATGTTTCAACTGCCATGCATGTTTCTGCTTATTCTTTGAAGTCTTTGACGATGGCTGCAAAGCCACTCTTTACTGGTGGTGGTTCTGTTGTGGGCCTAGATTTTGATGCAACAGTTGCTTGGCCTAAATATGACTGGATGGGTGTTGCAAAAGCTGCGCTGGAATCTACTTCTCGTTATTTAGCCCGTGATCTAGGTGCTGAAAATATCCGCGTGAACTTAGTAGCAGCAGGGCCAATTCGCACAATGGCAGCAAAATCTATTCCAGGCTTTGATGAGTTTGAAAAAGTGTGGAATGAGCGAGCACCACTTGCATGGGATGTGACGGATCCAGTTCCAGCTGCCAAGGCCGTTGTTGCCCTGCTTTCGGATTGGTTTCCTAAGACGACCGCTGAAATCATCCATGTTGATGGTGGCGTGCACGCTATGGGTGCCTAAGCCTGTAAAAGGGGCCAATTTCATCTTTTAGCCCACAGCAGGTAATCTTTGCCCCAGACCAGTGGCCTAATAATCACTGCAAGAGGAGTTACCGCTCCCACCTTCTTCGCCACTAGTGCGAGCTGGTTTGTCGGATGAGAGATTTACTTCTCTTTTTCCTTGCGGTT
>CANKXJ010000008.1 GCA_947487595.1 Actinomycetota bacterium | reverse complement strand
ATACCGTGAATCTGAAGTTCTTGAGCGTCTGCGTGAGTACAAAGAGAGTTCAAGTTAACTAGTAAGGTTGTCTCATGAGCGAAAAGAATGATGACATGAAAGCAAGAATGCTTGCTGCCCTTGAAGCTAAGAAAAACAAACCAGGTGCACCAGGTACTCAGGCACATGCTGAAACTGGATCAAAGATTCGCGGCGGACAACGCAGTGGAGGAGCTCCACAAGTACAGCGCAAGGCTGGTCCATCTGGTTCTGGCTCTGCTGGTTAAGTTTTAGTTCAACTTTTAAAACTATAACAAACCGCGACGCTTCAACAGCGGCTCGATCTTTGAATCACGTCCACGGAAATTGCGGAACATCTGCATTGAATCAATAGATCCACCGCGTCCGAGCAATGTGTTTCTAAAGTGCTCACCGTTCTTGCGTTGCAATCCACCGTTTTCTTTAAACCAATCCACGGTGTCGGCATCCAGTACTTCAGACCAGATGTAGCCGTAGTAGCCAGCTGAATATCCGCCAGCAAAGATGTGTGAGAAATAGGTTGAGCGATAACGTGTTGGAACCGGTGCAAAATCAAGTCCATAATTCTTAATTGCTTGGGCTTCAAAGGCCTCTACATCGCTAACTTTTGCTGCTTCTTCTGTAGTTAGTGAATGCCACGCAAGATCCAAAATAGCTGCAGCTAAGTAACTTGTTGTTGCATGTCCTTCATTAAATGTTGATGCAGCATCGAGGTTATCAATCCACTCTTGTGGCAGCTTCTCTCCAGTTTCAAAGTGACGTGCGTAGTTCTCAACAACTTCAGGCCACAAAATCCACATCTCATTAACTTGAGAAGGAAATTCAACGAAATCACGCTGAACACTTGTGCCTGAAACACGTGGATATTTCACCTGTGAAAGCAGACCATGCAGGGCATGGCCAAACTCATGAAACAGAGTTGTTGTTTCAGAGAAAGTCAGCAAAGTTGGTTTTCCAGCTGGAGGCTTTGGAATATTGAGGTTATTAACAACCACTGGAAGTTGATTGGCTAGGAAGTTTTGATCAACCAGATTATTCATCCACGCTCCACCACGCTTTGAATCACGTGTGTAGAAATCACCAATGAAGAGTCCTAACTTTGAACCATCTTCATTAAAGACTTCAAAGGCACGAGCTTCTGGGTGATAAGTGACTAAATCAGGGCGTTCTTTAAAAGTGATGCCAAAAAGTTTGTTAGCAGCAAAGAAGATTCCATTGGAAAGTACTGATTCGAGTTCAAAGTAGGGACGCATTTTGGTTGTATCGATATTGTATTTTTCAAGGCGAACTTGTTCAGTATAGAAGCCCCAGTCCCAGCTTTCGATCTCAGTACCTGCAGATTTCTTAAGATCTTCTGCTTCTGCCTGTGCATTTCGCACAGCAGCTGGCGCGATCTTACGAAGCATGGCATGGACGTTGTCTGGACGCTCTGCAGTTTGCACAGCAATTACATGCTCGGCATGAGTATTTTTACCAAACAACTTGGCGCGCTCTGCTCGTAACTTCACTACTTTAAGAATTATTGGCTTATTGTCATTCTCATTAGCGCGATTACCTTTAACTAGTGACTCCTGCATGATTTTCTTACGAAGTATGCGGTTAGTAAGAGAATCAAGGACTGGATTTCCAGAGAAATTAACCATTCCTATAAGCCATTTACCGTCATGACCCCGCTCTTTAGCTGCAGCTGCAGCCGATGCAATTTCATTCTCACTTAAACCATCTAACTCATCGATAGTTTCAACTAAAACAGCTAAGTCATTTGTGTCAGCTAAAACATTTTTAGAGAACTGTGTTTCTAGCTTTGAGAGCTCTTCATTGAGTTGCTTGAGGCGCTCACGCTCTGATTCCGAGAGATGGGCACCAGCGTGGATGAGATCTTTGTAGTAGCGCTCAAGTAGCCAAGCATCTTCAGTGTTTAAGCCTAAGGACTCACGGTTATCGTATAAAGATTTGATACGGGCATAGAGAGCGGGATTTAGATTGATTGCATCTTGATGAGCGGCAAGTTTGGGTGCCATCTCTTCTTCAATTTTATCTAGAGCATCGTTGGTATCACTTGATGACTTGTTAAAGAAA
The DNA here is from genome assembly GCA_947487595.1 of Actinomycetota bacterium. Classification (GTDB taxonomy): domain Bacteria; phylum Actinomycetota; class Actinomycetes; order Nanopelagicales; family Nanopelagicaceae; genus Planktophila. The sequence goes on along the minus strand of CANKXJ010000008.1, from coordinate 18,907 downwards.
ACTAAAAGTGTGCGCATTAGCATCTGCCCACTTTTTTCCAAAGCAACAATCGTGTTTTCAAAAGTCGCAGCACCTGGTGTGTCTAGGATTTTCTGAACTTCCGCTAACTGTTGTGTGCAGCCTTCATAGAAAGCGGGCAGGTAGTGCTCTTCTTTTATGAGTGCAAAAGGTGGCAACTCAAAATCAAGGGAGCTTCTTTCGGCAAATGGGTTCACGTTTGTCATGGCGCAAACCCTACCGAGATTTTCTAGTTAACGAGGACGGCGGCGACGCTGACTTGAGTTCGGACGAGGGCGCTTATTGCCACCACTGCGCACGGACTTTTCAACGATTGGCTGGATGTATGGCACACCTGAAGGTTCTTGTGCGCCAGTGATCTTCATTAAATCAGTACTCAATGGGGTGACTCCAACAAATTTTGGAGTAACACCAGCACGTGAAGTAAGTCCACCAATTGATTTTTGCTGCTTAGTTGTAGCAATTGTTACAACAGTTCCAGCTTCACCAGCACGAGCTGTGCGGCCTGCGCGGTGTAGATAATCCTTGTGATCTGTAGGTGCATCAACGTGCACAACAAGTGAGATTCCATCAACGTGGATACCACGAGCAGCAACATCTGTTGCTACAAGGGCCGCATTGGCTGAATCCTTGAAGAGTGCAAGAGTGCGAGTACGAACGGCTTGTGACTTACCACCGTGAAGTGCACCAACTGCAACACCTGCATGAGCAAGTTTGTCAGCTAGGCGATCGGCACCGCGTTGAGTCTTAACGAACATAATCGTCTTACCGTTACGTGCCGCGATTTGATTTGTGATGTCATCTTTATCGCCTGGGTTCATAACAAGAACGAAGTGCTCCATAGTTGAAACAGATGCACGGTCATTTTGTAGTGAGTGAGTCTTTGGGTTCTTCAAGTACTGACGAACCAATGAATCAACACCACGGTCAAGAGTTGCTGAGAACAACAGACGTTGTCCATCAAGCTTTGCTTGATCCAAGATTTCTTTTACTACTGGCAAGAAGCCCATATCAGCCATTTGGTCAGCTTCATCAAGGACTGTGATCTGTAGGTGATCTAGTTGAACTTCACCCTTATCAAGAAGATCAATTAAGCGACCAGGAGTTGCAACCAAGATTGCTGTACCACGGCGCATTGCAGTGATCTGCTTTGCATATGACATTCCACCGGCAACAACAACTGATTCGTGACCAATTGAGCGAGCTAATGGCATTAATACTTCATCAATTTGCTGAGCAAGTTCACGTGTTGGTGTTAATACCAACGCAAGTGGCTTATGTGGCTTTGCAACCTTGCCATTGAGGTTATTAAGAAGTGCTAAACCAAAGGCAAGAGTCTTGCCTGAACCCGTTTGTCCGCGGCCCAAAATGTCATAGCCAGCTAGTGCATCTGGCAATGTTGCAATCTGGATTGGGAATGGATGAATTATCCCCTGTTTTGCAAGGGCGTTTACCAATGGTGCTGCGATTCCAAGGTCGCTGAAAGTCGTAGTGATTTCAGTCAGTGGAGTTGCATCAACCAAGTTGGCGTCAGCTAAATTTGCTGAAATGTAGTTATCGTCTGCACCAAAATCAATAGCGGCATTCGTGTGAGTCTTTGATGAACGCTTGAAATTATCACGGGCATACGCAGGTGAATCATTACGGCGATCACGAACTGGACGCTCTGCACGGAAGTTAGCTGCCCGTGTATCAGGTGCTTCGCTACGCTTCTTTGGACGTGTTGGATCAAACTTTTCTACCTTACGAGGAACAAAGTTTGGGCGGCCATCATCGTTACGTGCAACCTTTGCTTTGGCTGCATCACGGCGATTAGTTGGGCGAGTATCTGATGTCTTGTATTCGCTCTTTTTGAACTCTGGCTTCTTGTACTCTGATTTTTTGTTCTCTGGCTTAACAAACTCTTTTTTCTTATCAAAATCACGCTTAGTGCGATCATCGCGTTGTGCAACAAACTTCTTAGCGCGACTTTCTGGGCGCTGTGATTGTTCGATGCGTGCTGCGCGCTCTTCTGGTGCTTCAATCGGACGTGGCTTTGATGCTGTCTTTTCTTGGAAGCGCTTTGCACGAAGCTTTGAGCGATCAGTTAATCGCTCTTGCTTCTTTGACTGTGTTGATGAATCAACATCTGTATAACGACGAGTAGATGCAGGCTTTCCTGTTTTAGAAGTAGTTGCAGCGCTCTTGCGTGCATTCTTTTGTGCAGTTGTGTGGCGCGCTTTTGGGTCGGCAGCTTTAAATGCAGCTTTCTTTGCGCGCTTAGGCTTACCAACTGATGCTGCGCGACGGGCTTTTCCGGGCGCTGAAGTACGGGGTGTTAATGACATAGAAAATACATACCAATCGAGACGACAAGCGCGTCTCGGGTGTGATCGGCGCTCAATGGCCGTCAGGGTGGTGATAAGACTCGCATGTAGCGCTACATCTGCAGCGCTTAAGGGAAGTTCTTTGATGCGGTTGCATCAACGGCTTAAGTATACCGTGGATTATCACTTCTCTTTACCATCACTAATCGATCTTAAATCCATCTGTAATAGGGCCTAAATCAATTCCAGCTGCAGTGTGATTGCTTTGTTCACCGCGCGCTAATTGGGCTGCATGTGCTTTGTTATGCCAGCGCTCTTCGATTTTGCCGTATTTCCAGAGCAGCAATGCCACGGTCCAGACCACAACAAATGCCCCCACAATGAAGTACCCAGCACTGTTTAAATTAAAGGCCAGGGCATAGTCCCAAAAGCCACCAGAAAGATTTAACTGTTGGGCAAAGACTTGGCAGAGCTCTAATCCTCCAACAAATAATGCAACCCCCACAGAGAGTCCAGTAATAATGATGTTGTAGTAAACCTTACGTACTGGCTTTGAGAATGCCCAACCATAAGCAAAGTTCATAAATGAACCATCGATTGTGTCGAGCAAACTCATTCCACCGGCAAAGAATAATGGCAAGGAGAGAACTGCCCACCACGGCAGTCCGGCAATCACTGATGTTCCAGCAAGGACTAGTAAACCAATTTCTGTTGCGGTGTCAAAACCTAAACCGAAGAGAATTCCTAGTGGATACATCTTCCATGATGCATCGATACGACGGGCAATAGGCCCAAAGAAGCGCATGAGTAATCCACGGGAATTTAAATGCTTTTCTAACTCTTCTTCGTTGTATGTGCCCTTGCGCATTTGAATAAAAACACCAACGATCGAAACTAAAATAATTAGATTAAGAATTGCAATAAGCATTAAGAAAGTTCCACTCACAGTCAGACCAATAAGGCTGGTGTAGTGATGGAGTTGTGAGTCTTCATCTTTAAGTTGTGAACCCAAAGCCTTGATTCCAAAAGTGAGCAGGAGTGCAAGCACTGCAACAACTGAAGAGTGACCTAGCGAGAAGAAGAAACCCACAGCTAAAGGGCGCTTGCCTTCTGACATTAACTTACGAGTTGTGTTATCGATGGCGCTAATGTGGTCGGCATCAAAGGCATGGCGCATACCTAATGTGTATGCAAGGGCTGCTGTTCCCCAACCAAAAAGTGATCCATCGCTTAATTCGTAGTTACCAGAGGTGGCTTGCCACATTAATATCGCACCAGCTACGTGAAGTAAAAGAATGAAACCAAACATGGCGCTCATTCGGCGCCACTCATCGCGGGTGAGCATCTGGGCAAGCGGGACGCGCTGCGCAGGCTTAACTACGACGTTCACGGCGGACCTCCTAGTTGCGAATGATTTGCAAGTAGAAATGGTAAGTCACGCTCAGGAGGCTGTCCATTTGAAACGAGTTTAAGGTTGGCAGATGCGCCTTCCCTTGGTTTCTCTCTTAGTCCTAGGGCTGATGGCACCCGTTTCTGCGCCGGCGCAAGAATGTAACTGGCAAACCGGTTGGGTAAAGGCTGAGAATTCAAAGGTTGGAAACAAAAACTGGGACTCAGATGTCGTGATGCGCTTTAGCGCAGATTTCACAAGGCGCAAAGACGCCAAACGAGTTGAAGGTTATTTTGATCAGACAAGTATTGGCTGTGGGCAAAGTGCATCTTTGAAAATTGTTGGTGCTAAATCAGCAGATATCTCACTCTATCGCATTGGATATTACAAGGGAGCCGGCGCTCGCTTAATTAAGACAATTAAAAATGCAAAGCAAATCACTGCTACGCAATTGACTCCACCGGGTCAGTACCTAGTTAAATTAAAATCTCTAGGTTATCGATCTACATTTGTCCCACTTGTGATTACAGGACAAGTTCCAAGTAATGTAACTTTCGTTTCATCTGTCTTAACATGGCAGGCATATAACCATTGGGGTGGAGAGTCACTCTATAAAGGTGCTGATGGGCTCAGAGAAACACGGGCAATATCAGTTTCACTTGATCGTCCCTATGATGGCGATGGTTCTGGTCAGTTTAGATATATGGAGCAACCTCTTGTTCAATTGATGGAACAACTCAACTTAGATATCAACTACATAACTGATGTTGACTTAGATACAGCTCCAGATATTAACTCTGCTTCAATTGTGCTGGGTGGGCATAGTGAGTATTGGACTCAGGCGATGCGGGATGTGATTGAAAAAGAAATCAGTGAGGGCACTAACTTATTAGTCTTTGGTGGCAATACTGCGTATGCAAAAACATATCTCATTGACCGAACAATCAATGAGAGAATTCCTTACCGCGATATAAATCAACCGGAATCAATCTTTATGGGATCACAGTTTTTTGCATTTGGGATTCACAAAGATTTAGAAGTTCAGGCAGGAAATAGTTGGCCATTTAAAGTTCTCGGTAAAGAGGGCAAAATTAAGGGAATTTACGGCTACGAGGCCGATACGGCGATGGGAACGATAGGTCCTGGCGTTGAGGTGTTGGCACGATCAACTATCAGCCCTACAGAGAAGGGTTTTGTTGCGATGAGCACCTACTACGCAGCACCTAGCGGGGCAGGAGTGTTAAACCTCGGCACAAACGCCTGGGTGTGCGCAATGGCCAACCGTTGCCCGTGGGGCCACAGCTTTGATGCAAAGACTATGCAACAAATTCGAAAAGTAACCACAGCAATTATTGAGCAAGCCGGGCGAGAAAAGATTGGGAATTGGCGCATGGCGTTCATCGATATTCCCACTCGTCCCTAAGAGTTAGCGTATAGAGTCACACTCGTGAGTGAAGATGACGACATGGAAGAACTCATCACCGAGGAAATGCTTTGGGATCGAATTCCTGAAGTAGATGGCGAAGAACGTGCCAGCACATATTATGAATTAAGTGCTCGAATTTATGCACGTGGACAATACGACGAAGCATTAGCGTTAGCTGAAACTGCGCGCGATATTTACTCAACACTTGGAGACAGTGCGCCAAGTGAAGGCTTAGCTCAGGCATATTCTGCAATTGGTTATAACTTAAATCAATTAAAGCGTATGGATGAAGCTGCAACTGCAATGAGTAAAGCAGTTGAAATTTTGCGCGAGAACAAGTCACCGATTGCACTAGAACTTGCTTGCACATTAGGTGAGTGGTGGTACACCTCAAAGCAGTATGACAAAGTTGTTGAAACAATGAATGAATGTGCCCAAGAGCATTTAGTAGATGGAAATGAAATTGGTGCAGCAAACGATTTACATCTCATAGGTTGTGCCGAGCGTGAACTAAAAAACTATGAAAGATCTATTGACGCATTTAAAGAGGCCCGCGCGCTATTTAAGCGCAATAAAGAAGTCATTCATGTTGCTCGCTGTGATCAAAAAATCGCATCATGCTTAATTGAATTAGGTGAGGGTGAATTAGCCCTTGAAACTGCCCGTAAAGCAGTTGATGTCTTTGAAACTGGGCATGATCATCGTCGTGAGACTTTTGCTCAATTTGAATACGGCAAAGCACAGATTTTGCTCGAGAAATTCGATGACGCATTAGCCACTTTGGAGCAGGTGCTCTCAGTGGTGAGTGAAGATGAGCCTAAAGACTTTGAATTTATCGTTGATGTTGAGACAAGAATTGCAAAGATTATTCGCATGCAGGGCCGTACTGATGAGGCCGATGAGATTGAACGTCGCCTGAAGTCAGTGCAGGAGACGCTAGATGAAGAGCCGCAGGCTTGATTGAGCATCTAAAAACCCTGTCTGAAATCCGTATAACGATGGTTTGTATGGGAAATATCTGTCGCTCACCTATGGCTGCAGCTGTTCTATCAAATCGCACAGCACAGTGGAGCTCACCCGAGATCATTGTTGATAGTTCTGGAACAAGTGCTTGGCATATCGGTCAAGGCGCACACCCAACTTCGCAAAAAACCTGGGAGAGAGCTGGATACAAATACTCCCACTCTGCGCGCCAATTTAAGTCAAGTGATTTCTTTGAATCAGATTTAATTTTGGTGATGGATTCAAATAACTATAAGAAGGTAATTGAACTTGCACCAGATAATGACTCCCGGAGCAAAGTTTTCTACCTACGTTGCTTTGATCCAGCTCTATCGACAATTGATCCTGCGTCAGCGCAATTCAATGAATTAGAAGTTCCAGATCCGTATGACCAATCCAGTGAAGTCTATGAAGAGACGCTCGTTATGATCGAGCGCGCCGTAGATGGATTGTTGCAAGAACTATCGCACTAATAAGTGCTGTAACGCCCAGTGATACATAGCAATTGCTCCGGCAGCAGATGCGTTCATTGATCTTGTTGAGCCATATTGGTTAATTTCATAAAGCACTTCACAGATGGCTATTCCTTCATCTGACATTCCTGCACCTTCTTGCCCAAACAAAAGGACGCATTTTTCAGGAAGCTGCGCGGATTCAAGTTGTTTAGAACCAGGAACGTTATCTATCCCAATAATTGGTAACTCATTTTCTTTACACCACACTGCAAAATCTTCAACAGTTGGATGATGGTGCACAGTTAAATACCTATCCGTCACCATTGCACCGCGCTTGTTCCAGTCACGTTTTCCAACAATATGAACACCAGAGACATTGAACGCGTTTGCCGTACGAACAATTGATCCAATATTTAAATCATGTTGCCAGTTTTCAATCGCAATCTGTAATTTGTGACGCTTTGAATCAAGATCAGCGACGATAGCTTCAACAGTCCAATATCGGTAGTGATCTAAAACATTTCTGCGATCACCATTGAGTAGTAACTCAGGATCATATTGAGCGCCTTCTGGCCACGGTTTTTCGTGAGGTCCAACACCAACTACTGGGAAGAATTCACCTGGGCCAATTGAGGCCGGGGTAGTTGGATTAGACATGTAGGCACTCTAAACTGAATGCATGTCAGCTATCAATACGGTCCTTTATGTAGTCCACCTCCTTTGCGTAGTTGCAATACTTGTTTTATTGCTACACCAGTGGAATAAGAATCCACGCAAATTCAACCCAGGAATATTGCATGCCAGCCTTACTGCTCTTATTGCCGGCCTTGCAATGGTGGGCATGTGGGGGAGCGTTCATCCAGATGAGGTTCTTAACCACACAAAAGTGGGAATTAAAATGTTAATCCTTCTTGTGATTCTTGTAATTGGCTACATGAATCTTAAGAAACCTGTTTTAACTAAAAACACACTACTTCTCTTAGTTGGACTAACGACCACAAATATCCTTATTGCTTCAGTGTGGCACTGACGGATAGATGCACTCTCGTAAATTTGTATTTGTACTTGCGCTAGCTTCGGTTCTTACCGCAGCACCTGCAAGTGCGGTGCTGTCACCGGCCTCAATCCCAGCGGCCTTTGAGGAACTCCTAAAACAGCCATCCCTTTCTAACCCTGCAATGATTTTGATTGATGGAACAACCGGTGAAGTTGTTTATGAAAAGAACGCTTATTCACAACGCAAGCCAGCATCAGTCATGAAGATTTTTGCTGGAGCTGTTGCAATCAAATATTTGGATATGCAATCTCGCTTCACAACAAATATCTCACTTGGAGTAAATGAAAAAACTTTAGTAATCCAGGGGAGTAATGATCCTTGGATTAGCTTGAGTCACAGTGTTGCTGAAAAAATGGATCGAGCATCGCTACCATATTTAGCTTTCAACACTTTAAGTGCAGTTAAAAAGAGCAATAAAGGCTCACTCAAGGGAATCACAATTTTGTATTCAAAGTTGTATTCCCAAGATGTTTCAAATCTCAAAGCATTTTGGGCTAAGCGTGGATTCAAACCTGTGATGAAGGCAGTGAGTAGTGATGAGACTTTGCTCAATGCCGGTGAGTTCATAGTTGGTGATGAGTCGCCAGAAATTTTCAAGATACTGGACTACACAATTATGTGGAGTGAAAATAACCTTTCTGAAAGATTGGCTCGATTGTCTGCACGGGCTGCCGGAAATTCATTTAGTGACAAAGGCGTTGCCCAAGTTTTTGAGGCTTTGCTTGTTGAGTATGGAATTGATCCCAGCAAGCTAGTCACAAAAGATGCCAGCGGGTTATCTAAAGAAAATCGTATAACTGCCAGCATGATGGGTCAGCTTCTCTATCAACTTCGTAAAGATCCAAAATACTCACTTCTTTATGAATCCCTGCCTGTTGGTGGAGTTTCGGGAACTTTGCGATCACGATTTCTAACCACCGCGCCAGGTGCGGTGGGATTAGTTCGAGCAAAAACAGGAACGCTCAACGGAACTGTCACTTTGGCCGGTTATGTTGAATCAACTGATCGCGAGTATGTCTTTGTGACTTTGGCTGATGATATTTCACGGGGTGCAAAATCAAGTGCTAAAGCACGGGCAGCCATAGATAGATTGTTAGGCAGAATCGCTGCACCGAATATTCCAGCAGTGATTTCTGAAGCGCCAGTTACCCCTTAATTATTTATTATCATATATCTTGACTGATCCACCGTAACAAGCAACCCATGTGCGTGAGGTTGGAGAGTCATAAGTAATACCAATTGGTTCATTACACACTTTTATATTTTGTAATACTCTCATATCGCTTGTGCGCACTTTTGACATAGTGTCACTTACAAAATTGACTACAAAGAGTGCGGTGCCATCGCTAGAAATGGCAAGGCTTCGTGTAGCTTTTCCAGTTTTGACTGACTTACCAGCTTTGTTGTTTACAAGATCCCATGATGCAACTTTGCCGGATAAATTCATCGTCACATACATCATGGAATTATCAGGAGATAAGACAATTGCTCGTGGGTTGCTTCCAATTGGAATATAGGAGACGGAGAAATCTTCCAAGTTAATTACATGAATACGGCTACCACCCATTTCGGCAACGTAAGCAAACTTGGAATCATTGCTCACTGCAATACCCCGTGGATATCGCCCAATTTTGATCGTCTTAACAACTTTTTGTGAGGCTACGGATAGGACGTTGAGGTCATAAGAACACCAGTTTGAAACGAGCACAAACTTGTTATCAGGAGTTGTTTCAACAACTTTAGGGACTGATCCAACTGGATAGACATTATCTATTTCATAGCTAGCTAGATTGATTCGGTAGAGAAAGCTTGAATCATATCTAGATGCAGGTGAGCAAGTGTCGTGGCCTTCACGGTTAAAACCTTTGCCATACATTGCGTAATTAGTTACATACAAGTAGTCACCATCGGGTGAATAAGCGCCTTCAACAGGTGCTCCCTTATATATTGATGAGTACTTGGAATATCCAAATTTAGAGAGTTGAACAGAGTCCGAGACAGTTTTTATGAGCTCAAAAGTATTGGCGTCATAAATCGTGACGCTGTGTTTGTACATCATATTATGGGCACTTACTAGTCCGCTACCGGATGATCGAACTGACTTTGGTGAAATACCCCCAGTTATGGTCTTAACGAGCGACATTTTTGTATCAGCAGAAACAACTTCACTCTGTGCTGGGGTTGCAATGACACATAGTGAAGTTATTAATAGAACTGCAAAAAAGTTGCGGCGCATTTGCTAACTGTAATGGCAATCACTTAGTCCCCATCTCCTTCATCGTCACCACCCCCACCCATAGGCTTTTTGCCAGTGGATTAGACACTAGTAAGAGTTGCTCAGGCTTAGAAGAAACTGGGAAGAATGCACGAGGTTACTGAGTTAATCTAAGCCAGTGAGCACAGTTATAGGGGCCTATGTCGACCTGATGAAACTTCGGGTAGTTGAACTTCTCCTAGTCTCTACTTTGCCGGCCATGGTCTTAGCTACCAAAGGCCTTCCATCATTCTCATTGGCTGTAGCAACAATTGTTGCAGGAACATTTGCTGCAGGAAGTGCAAACGCTTTTAATATGGTGATTGAAAGTGACATCGATAAATTAATGGAGCGCACAGCAAAGCGCCCAATTGTTACTGGAGTTATTAGTAAAACAAATGCTGCGATATTCGCAGCTATAATTGGAGTCATTTCATTATTGATGTTTTGGTTTCTTACAACTCCACTGGCTACATTATTATCTCTCATTGCAATAGTTTTCTATGTTGTTGTATACACAATTGCGCTAAAGCGTAGAACATCACAGAATATTGTTTGGGGCGGAGCGGCAGGATGCATGCCAGTATTTATTGGTTGGGCTGCTGTCACTAATTCACTATCAATGACTGCACTTGCATTCTTTATGGTTATCTTTTTTTGGACACCGCCACATTTTTGGGCGCTAGCGATTAAATACAAAGAGGATTATTCAGCTGCAGGTATTCCGATGCTTCCAGTTGTTGCCACTAAAGCTCGAGTCCACAAAGAAATGTGGTTCTACACAATCATGATGATTGTGTGTTCGATTTGGCTGATCATTTCGGCAGGACTTCCCTTATGGTCAATGGTTGTGACAGTGTTACTAGGTTTAGTTTTTGCTCGAGAACTTCTGGCATTAAAAGAAGGTGCTGAAAACTACTCTGAAACTGCCTCTAAGATTTTTCAGTGGTCAATTACCTACTTGAGTTTATTCTCAGTAATCCTTGTGGCTGCGCAGCTGAGTGCTTAAATATATGCACGGTATTGAGAGATGTGGCTCTCAGCCTCAATTTTTAGGCTCATTGATAAAGTATTAACAAGTAATTAACTGTGTCTTGATTATTATGGCAGGATTGCTCCCATGTCCAATACGGCGATCTCGGTTACAGATTTAAGCAAGAAGTATGGAGACCAGGTAGCGGTTTCTCATGCCACATTCGAAGTTCCCCTTGGAACTATCTGCGGCTTTGTCGGGCCTAATGGCTCGGGTAAAACAACGACGATGCGTATGCTCTTAGGGCTCATTACTCCAACAGGTGGTACCGGTGAAATCTTGGGTGAATCAATTAAGCATCCAGAGAAGTATTTGCCGCGAGTTGGAGCAATGATTGAAGGACCTGCCTTCTATCCGGCGTTAAGCGGAAAAGAAAACTTAAATGTTTTGGCAACTCTAGGCGGATTCTCAACAGATCGTGTCCAAGGATTGTTAGAACAAGTTGGTTTGGGTGATCGCGGGAAATCTAAGTTCAAGACATATTCACTTGGAATGAAACAGCGTTTAGGTATTGCTGCTGCCCTGTTACCAAATCCAAAGTTATTAATGTTGGATGAACCAACAAATGGATTAGATCCCGAAGGCATTCAAGAAGTCCGTGCACTACTTCGCTCTCTGGCCAATGATGGGACATCGGTATTTGTCTCTTCTCACTTACTTTCAGAGCTTGAATTAATAAGTGATTATTTAGTAATGCTTCGCAAGGGTGAAGTTGTTTTTACAGGAAAAATGAGTGATTTAATGCTGAGCCAACAGCCAGTGATTATCGCTAAAGGTGCAAATGAGAATGATTTAACTTTGCTATTAGCAATTGCGCAGCAAGCAGGCCACCATGCAACTATCCGAGATGGAGCCGTTCATGTGCAAGGACCTGCTGAATGGGCCATTGAATTTAATCGCGCAGCCTTTAATGCGGGAATTACCTTGTCTCAGCTGACTCCACAGCTACCGAACTTGGAAGAAACTTTCTTTGAAATGACAGGCGAGAAATAATGTGGAATGTAGCTTTTGCAGAACTTCGTAAACTCCGTCGTCCTACTTTGTTTTTTGGCACCATGGGGGCAGTTGTATTCTTCAGCGCACTCTTTTCATCACTCTTATTTCTACTCATTGATTCGCCACAGGGAAACTCTGATCGTGGGCGCACAGTAGGTCGCGAAGTACTAGGACTTGCAACAGGTGGGGTTCAGGGATTTAGCAACGTGGGTGGATTTTTAGGAATCATCGCCCTCTGTGTCTTTGCGGCGCAAACTGCGCAGGAATATACCTATGGAACTCTTCGTAATTTATTAGTTCGCCAACCTGGGCGCCTTCGCATCTTGCTTGGCAAATTCTTCGCGATGAATTTCTTTGCTGTGATCATGATTGTTTTATCAGCCATTGTGAGTATTGGTGCATCAGTTATTTTGGCTCCAGGGGCTGAAGTTTCCACTGATCTGTGGTTCGGCGCAGATGGTCGCCAAGCGATTTTTACAACGTTCATTAACGTCACAGTTTCAGTCATAGGTTTTGGAACCATTGGGATGGTTCTTGGTTTACTACTTCGCTCACCTATCAGTGCAATTTCATTTGGAGTCTTATGGCTGCTCATAGTTGAAAACCTATTGATTGCAGTTAAGAATTCTTGGGAAAAATGGCTACCGGGTGCGCAGTTGGGTGCAATTGCTTCAGGTGGAGCCCCAACCGGGCGTTCGGCAGGAATTGATTATTCCCATGCACTTCTAGTTGGTGGAATCTATGTTGGCATCGGAGCAGTGATTGCTTCATTCCTATTTGTTCGCCGTGATGTAGCTAATTAGAGACACCAGCACCTAAACCCAGGGTTTTCTAAGGAATACCATTTATTATTAAGGCCTTCCCCCGGAGGTCTTAACGTGAAAAAATACCGAGCGATTTCACTCGCTCTTGCCCTTGCTCTGACGCTCACAACAGCGCCGGCGCTGGCAAAGACCCCCAAACCAACATTGGCTCAAATTGAAGCGGCGAAAAAAGTTGAAGCTGCAAAGAAAAAAGCTGCAGATGCACAGGCTGCAAAGTTAGCTGCAGCTAATCAAAGCCTTAGATCTTTAACTGCAAAAGCAAATGCAGCAACGGCCCTCTATGTTAAAGCTCAAAAAGAGCTAGCAGTTGCAGTTGCAGCAGCACGTGCAGCAGCGCAATACGCAGCAGAGACAGCAGCAGCGGTTTCAGAGGCACATCGAACTATTGGACGCCTTGCAACAAATGCTTACATTATGGGCGGAAGCATGAGCGATATCGAACCATTGCTTAGCTCAAATGGGCCACAAGATTTAATAGATCAACTCAGCACGTTAAGTAATTTGGGTGCCAAAAACTCAATTGCACTTGATCGTTTTAAAGCCGCAGAAGTGATTGCGCGAGCTGCGAAAAAAGCTGCCGATGACGCAAAAGTTGTGCAGCAAACTGCCACCGAAAAAGTAGAAGCTGCAAAGAAAGTTGCAGATGATGCAAAAGCTGAACAGGCAGAAGAAGTTGCAAAACTTCAAAAGGTTCAAGATGCGCTCATGAAAGAGTTGATGAGTGCTAGAAAAGTTAGAACAACTTTAGAACAGCAGAGACAACTAGCTTTGCTTGAAGAATCACAAGCGAATCAAGCAACACAAACACCTGGACAAAAGAGTGTGTGGCCAGATATTGGCTTCAAGGGGCGCTCGAGTGTTAGAACTACACAAGCAGAGCGAGATAAAGCTGTGGCATTTGCCAAGACACAAGTTCTTGCGCGAAAGCCATATGTTTGGGGTTCAGAGGGGCCAAATACATTTGACTGCTCTGGTTTAGTTTATGCCGCATATAAATCTGCAGGTTTGGGATGGCCAAACTGGGATCGCCTTAACTCCGCGCTGTATTCGGGCTATACAAAGCATGTTTCACTCAATGATTTGGTTCCAGGTGATCTTTTGTTCTATTCCTATAAGGGAACAATTTCAACGATTCACCACATCTCTATTTACGCTGGAAACGGCATGATGTGGGAGGCCAATTCCAAGGACAAAGGCCTGTTGTTCTCAAGCATTTACAGCGTTAAGGGCTTAATGCCTTTTGGTGGTCGGGTCTAGTCTTAAGGCATGAGTTCACAACTGCCAGCCATTCGCAATGCAGTCCGGCCTTTCCTTGAAAAAATGGAGGCCGGTGATCGCATTATCGTTGCCGTTTCAGGCGGCGCAGATTCACTCGCTCTTGCATATGCGCTTTCACAAGAAGTAAAGAAGTTAGCTTTGCAGTTATCGGCCGTAACAATTGATCATCAGCTACAAGATAAATCTGCTGAACAGGCCAACCTTGTTGTTGAGCAAATGCAAGAAATCGGAATTGCGTGCGCTGTTGTGAAAGTGAGTGTTGAAATCACTGAAGGCTTAGAAGCATCTGCGCGCAAGGCACGATACGGTGCATTAGAAAATTTACAAGCTGATGCAATCTTCTTAGGTCACACTCACAATGATCAGGCCGAGAATGTTTTGCTTGGGTTAGCACGTGGTTCAGGAACTCGATCTCTTTCAGGCATGGCAGATGTTAATGGAAAATATGTTCGTCCTTTTCTTACAATTACCCGCGAGCAAACTGAAAGTGTGTGTAGTGAAATTGGTTTAACTCCTTGGAATGATCCACACAATAAGGATCCACAATTTTCACGAGTGCGCGTTCGCACACAGGCCCTTCCAGTCTTAGAAGAAACTATTGGACCCGGAATTGCAGATGCATTAGTACGTAGTTCCCAACTACTTCGAGATGATGCAGATGCCCTTGATCAATGGGCAGAAGAAGAGATTGTTGGATTAGATCTCCATGATTTGGACTGTTCCTACTTACAGGCTCTGCCTAGAGCTATCCGTTCTCGAATTATCCGCCGAGCCATCTATGCCAATGGCGCCCCATCAGGATCTCTCACAGCCGAGCATGTGGGAGCCGTGGAGGCCCTGATTTGTGCGTGGAATGGCCAAGGTCCCGCTCATTTACCTGGCGGTGTGAAGGTTGAGCGTTTTTCGGGCAGACTTTCGCTCTCACGTCACCAACCTTAGGGAGCACCGTGGATTTAGCAGCAGTCGCAGGCGATATCGAGCGCGTCATTGTCACCGAAGAAGCTTTGCAAGCACGCATTAAAGAACTAGCTGCACAGATTGATAGAGATTACGAAGGTAAAGATTTACTGCTTATCGGTGTTTTGAAAGGCGCAGTTATAGCTGTCGCCGATCTTTCTCGTGCTCTGCAACGCCACGTTGAAATGGATTGGATGGCTGTTTCTTCATATGGTTCTGGAACAAAATCAAGTGGTGTTGTTCGAATCTTGAAGGATTTAGATCGCGACATCACTGGTCGCAATGTTTTGATTGTTGAAGACATTGTTGATTCGGGTTTAACACTCTCTTGGCTTAAATCTAATCTTGAATCTCGTGGCGCAGGTACCGTTGAGATTCTTTCAATCTTGCGGAAGCCTGAAGCAGCAAAGGTTCATGTTGAGGTTAAGTATGTCGGATTTGAAATTCCACCTGATTTTGTTGTCGGTTATGGACTCGATTTCGATGAAAAATATCGCAACCTTCCATTTATTGCTGTGCTTGCCAAGCACATGTATTCATAAGAATTCATTCCCCACGAAACGAGACAATTAAGTTATGACTGACGCTAAAAAATCAAAGAAGAAAAGCCCGGTTAAGAAAAGCTTTTCTGGCAAAGTATCTTCTAAGAAACCAACAACGCGCTCTGGTCGCATATTGCGTGGACCATTGTTCTGGATTCTTATTGCAATCTTTGGTGTTTCAATTTTTGGTCAGATTAGCGCTGCTGGAAATCGCTATACCCAAATCGAAACCTCTCAGGCCTTAGATGCAATTGCCCGCTCTTCAGTCGAATCTGCTGAAAT
This sequence comes from Actinomycetota bacterium, assembly GCA_947487595.1. Classification (GTDB taxonomy): domain Bacteria; phylum Actinomycetota; class Actinomycetes; order Nanopelagicales; family Nanopelagicaceae; genus Planktophila. The sequence goes on along the minus strand of CANKXJ010000008.1, from coordinate 3,087 downwards.
TGTTGATAAGAATCAAAAGATTCGCTTAGTGTTAAAACCAGGTTCTTCTATTAAAGGTGCAACAAAGGTGGAGGCTTCTTACGTTGCCCGCCAAGAGCCCACACTTATTGATGCTTTAACGGGTAATCCACCTTCAAAAGGTTGGAATGTAAAAGTCCCATCTCAGTCATTATTAGTTTCATTCCTGATGTCGATTGTTCCATTCCTGCTTATTGGATTCCTCTTCTTCTGGATGATGAGTCAAGCCCAAGGCGGGAACAAAGTATTTCAATTTGGCCGATCACGGGCAAAGCTGCAAAGTAACGATGTTCCAAAAACAACGTTTAAAGATGTTGCAGGTGCCGATGAAGCGATTGCTGAACTTGATGAGATTAAAGACTTTCTGGCCAACCCAGATAAATACGGGGCATTAGGGGCAAAGATTCCAAAGGGTGTTTTGCTCTTTGGTCCCCCAGGAACAGGCAAGACTCTTCTTGCTCGCGCAGTTGCTGGTGAAGCAAATGTTCCTTTCTATTCAATCTCTGGCTCTGATTTTGTGGAAATGTTTGTTGGCGTTGGTGCAGCCCGTGTTCGCGATCTTTTCAATCAAGCAAAAGAGAATGCACCTGCAATTGTTTTCGTAGATGAAATCGATGCTGTTGGTCGCCAGCGCGGTGCTGGTATGGGTGGCGGTCATGATGAGCGCGAACAAACTCTCAATCAATTATTAGTTGAGATGGATGGCTTTGAAGAAAATACAAAAGTTATTTTAATCGCTGCAACAAACCGTCCAGATGTTCTAGATCCAGCGCTGCTTCGCCCAGGACGCTTTGATCGCCAAATCGCAGTTGATCGCCCTGATCTCAAAGGGCGTGAAGCGATTCTTGCTGTGCACGCTAAGGGCAAACCATTGGCTACTGATGTGAAATTACTTGACTATGCACGTCGCACACCAGGTTTTACTGGAGCAGATCTTGCAAATGTTTTAAATGAAGCAGCTTTGCTCACAGCACGTGAGGAAAAGAAATTCATTACTAACAAAGAACTTGATGAGTCTATTGACCGCGTAATGGCTGGACCACAGCGTAAATCAAGGATTATGAGTGATTCAGAGCGTCGCGTCACGGCTTATCACGAAGCTGGACATGCACTTGTTGCACATGCTTTGCCACATACAGATCCAGTTCACAAAATTACAATCATGCCTCGAGGTCGCGCCCTTGGTTACACCATGGTGTTACCGGATGAAGATAAGTATTCAACCACTCGTAATGAATTACTCGACCAATTGGCATATTCATTAGGTGGTAGAGCAGCCGAGGAGTTAATTTTCCATGATCCATCAACGGGTGCATCTAATGACATTGAAAAAGCAACGGCACTTGCTCGCGCAATGGTTACCCAATATGGAATGACTGAAGCAATCGGTGCAATCAAACTTGGTGGGGGAAGCACTGAGCCATTCTTAGGCCGTGACTACGGACACCAGCGCGACTACTCTGAAAATATTGCAGCCGTTGTTGATCGAGAGATTCGCACTCTTATCGAAAATGCTCACCAAGAGGCCTTTGATATCTTGGGGGCAAATCGCAAGATTCTTGATGAGATGGTCCTTGAGCTTCTAGAAAAAGAAACCTTAAATAAGGAAGAGATTGCTCGAATCTTTAAAAAGGTGAGAGCAGTCACGCCACGTCCTGCCTGGACAGGTTCACCTACACGTATACCTTCAACACAACCTCCAGTAGATGTTCCTGAAAGAGTGATTGAAGTTGTAACTGAAACAAAAAAGCCAACGCGTCGAAAGAAATCTGCAAGTGACGATAAGTAAAGTCACGGTGACTGATGGACGCGCCTCTGGTCCCTATGATCAAGTTCGGGCAGAAAAAGCGGTGCGCGAACTGCTCATAGCCCTTGGTGAAGATCCAGATCGTGAGGGATTAAAGGAAACTCCTGCGCGTGTAGCACGTGCCATGAAGGAAAACTTTGAAGGCTTATGGCAATCACCAGAAGAGGTACTAACGACTACTTTTGATATTGGCCATGAAGAGCTAGTAATTGTGCGCGATATTGAGGTCTTTTCACATTGCGAACACCACCTCACTCCATTCCATGGTGTTGCACATGTTGGTTATATCCCAAGTGGAAAGATAACTGGACTTTCTAAGATCGCTCGTTTAGTGGATATGTATTCGCGCAGACCACAGGTACAAGAGCGTCTGACCACTCAGATTGCTGATGCAATGGTTGAAATTCTGAATCCACTAGGTGTAATTGTGATTATTGATTGTGAGCACTTGTGTATGTCAATGCGTGGAGTTAAGAAGTCCAATGCTCGCACGACAACAAGTGCTGTTCGGGGTGTATTACAAAACACGACAACTCGTGCTGAAGCGATTAGCTTAATTACGAATCGGTAATCACCGTGATTGTCATGGGCATTTTAAATGTCACACCCGATTCATTTGCTGACGGCGGACGCCATAATGATTTTGAAGCTGCAGTAAATCACGCTCATGAGATGTTGGCGGAGGGTGTTGACATCATCGATATTGGTGGTGAATCAACTAAGCCAGGTGTTGAACGTGTCTCTGAAGAAGAAGAACTTGCTCGAGTTATTCCAGTAATTAAAGAGTTAGCAAAAACTGGTGCACGAATCAGTATCGACACGATGCGCGCTAGTACGGCAAGAGCTGCCATTAAGGCTGGCGCACGAATAGTTAATGATGTGAGCGGTGGGTTAGCTGATCCAGAGATGCTGCCAACCGCGGCGCAGTTAGGTGTGCCCTACATTGCCATGCACTGGCGGGGGCATTCAAAAGATATGAATGCGCGGGCAGTTTATGGTGATGTAGTTAAGGATGTAATGTCAGAGCTGCAGGAAAGAGTGAGCGCCGCTCTTGACGCTGGGATTACTAAAGATAATTTGATTATTGACCCAGGTCTTGGCTTTGCTAAAGAGGCCCACCACAACTGGGAAATCATTGATTCCATTGATGAATTTGTAGCTCTTGGCTATCCAGTATTAGTTGGAGGTTCTCGCAAACGCTTTCTTGGGGGAGATAATCCCGACGAGCGCGAAGCAGCAACAATCGAGCTAACTAAACGCCT
>CANKXJ010000007.1 GCA_947487595.1 Actinomycetota bacterium | reverse complement strand
ATATCGCAATAGTGAAGATGATTTCTTTTTAGTTCCAAATGCATCAAATACCACTGATGTTGTTGCAACTCTCCAGGCCCATGTTCCAGCTGGAATTACCGTTACCAATTTGCATACCGACTATGCAGTCATTGCCGTGCAGGGACCACTAGCACCACAAGTCATGCAATCACTGGGCGTAAATACCGATATTGATTACATGGCTTTTGACAAGGTCAATATTGGCGGCGCAGAAGTAATTCTCTGCTGCACCGGTTACACAGGAGAACTTGGTTATGAACTACTTCCTAAAACAGCAGATGCTTCAAAGGTCTGGGATGCCATCGTTGCAGCGATAGAGCCAGTTGGTGGATTGGTATGTGGTCTTGGTGCTCGCGACACATTGCGCACAGAGATGGGCTATCCACTCCACGGTCATGAACTTTCATTAGAGATCACTCCGGTTGAAGCCAGTGCAACCTGGGCTATCGGTTGGGATAAGGGTGAATTTTTAGGTTCTAGCGTTTTGAAATCACAGAAATCTCAAGGTGCTAAGCGTCGAAGCGTGGCAGTTAAAGCTTTGGACCGAGGGATTCCTCGCGGTGGAATGAGTGTGAAAACTCAGGATGGAGCTTTGCTAGGTGAAGTAACGAGTGGGACTTTTTCACCATCTCTTAAAGTCGGAATAGGTATTGCACTTCTCGATGCAACTGTAAAAATCGGTGACCAACTAATAATCGATATTCGTGGCAGAGATGCAATGGTTGAAGTTGTAAAACTTCCCTTTATGCCTTCACACGTTCGTTAAATTCAATTGGCTGTAAGAATGCAGCACGAGTCTTAGTTCTCCGTAGCGCTGATAAAACTGCTCTACCTGAAAGCGCCAAAAGAATAGTCGTGAATACTGCTCGAGGGATGTCCCATGCCATTGCCGTGGCAAAGTGAAAAGTGATGAAGCGAGAGAGATTTTCACTTAGTGCGCCATTGGCGATGTATGACAATTGTGTGTCAGTACCCAGAGCCCATGGCCAGAACTGTAGATCCATCAAGATCCCAAATAGTTGTGCAGCTATGATGCCAAAAAAAATCAGAAGGGAAATTTCTTTCCAGCCTCTTAGTTTTTTGCCACCAAGCATGCCAGCTGCCATACCTATCCAAGCCGCTGCAAAAACTTGATAACCCAGCCACGGACCAACACCGCCAGTAAGTAGGGCTGAAACAAACATGGAAGTAAGTCCCAAAATAAATCCAAAAGAAGGACCAAAGACTCGAGCGCTAAGAATTAAAATGAACCACATAGGTTCAATTCCAACGGCACCAGCACCTAATGGGCGAAGAGCTGCGATGAGCGCCGATAGAACACCTAGGAGTGCAACTGACTTAGCATCGAGTGCTGAGTTAGATATCTGAATGATTACTAAAAAGAATGCAACGCTCAGGGCTGCCCAAAAGAAAAGCTGCGTGCGTGGCAGTGATTGCCCGTTGTAGAAAAAGGGCCAGAGAAATCCGGCCGCAGAAATCAAAGAAGCCAAGGTCAGTACTGCTGTGTCAAGAGGAGAAAATCTGACTACGTCATTAGTGCGCATTAGCTATGTGCCTCAATGGCTCGGACAACATCGCCAACTGTTAACCAGGGCTGGGGTGACATGATCTTAGAAACCTGTGGGGCAAAGGCTGGAGAAGATAAGAGCACATCAATTGTTGGTCCGTCGGCAACGATGTCACCATCTGCAATGAAGATGGTGCGGGTAGCTAATTCAGCTACTAGTTCAACATCGTGTGTAGCGATAATCACGCTGCGATTAAAAACACGAGCGAAATCAATAAGCAGCTTGGTTAATACGCGCTTGGCCTGATAATCAAGGCCTCTAGTTGGTTCATCCAAGATCAGCAGGTGTGGGTTAGCCGAAAGCACCACACTGAGCGCCAAACCTAAACGCTGGCCTTCAGATAAATCCCGGGGATGTGTCTGTGCTGATATTCCAGGAACAAGTTGTGAGAGAAGTGCAAAGGTTGTGCCACTAGAAACTTGATTGTCACCATCTGCCTGTTTGCACTCTTCACTCACGCTTTGCCCATAGAGCAGATCACTTGGCTCTTGTGGGATATAGCCAACGTTTTCGCGCCTTTGCTTACTGTGTAACTTCTGGGAATCAATGTCGTTAACGATTACTTCACCAGCTGCGTTATCGCTAACCCCAGCGATGGCTCGAAGAAGCGAACTTTTTCCTGCACCATTGCGGCCCATGATGGCAACAATCTCGTTTTCATAGATAGTTGCTGAAAGAGAGTTCACTGCATTTTTGCCGCTATAGGAGATAGTTAAATCTTTAACTGTTACACATGGTTTAGAAGAGCTAATGGGAGCTTCTTGTCTAATGACTTCATGCGACTCCCTAAAATCTTGCGTCACCCGGCGCATTTCTCGCACCGAAACAGCAATCTCTTTTAACCCAAGGGCTCTAGCAAGTTCAACTATGGGCGGGGCAATAGGGGAGTTCATCAGGATTTGCTCAGGTGTTCCAACCACAGCAGAGCCTGCACCATTAATGTGAACAATGCGATCAGCAAATTGAATCACGCGCTCTAACTTATGTTCTGCAATAACAACGGTCAGACTTAAATCATGAACTAGGCGGTGAAGAATGGAGAGCACTTCTTCTGCAGCGATTGGATCGAGTGCACTTGTTGGCTCATCTAGAACCAAAACTTTGGGATGGGCAACTAATGCGCTTGCTATTGCAACCCGCTGTTGTTCTCCGCCGCTCAGGGTTGCAATGGTGCGATTTCTAAGGCTAGACAAGGACATCAAGTCCAAAACTTCTTCCACTCGCTTTCGCATTGTTTCGTTGGAAAGATTCAACGCCTCCATGCCAAAGACCAGTTCTTCTTCCACCGTATCTGCCACAAAGCCATTGATGGGGTTTTGTCCCACAATGCCAATTAAATGTGCCAGCCCGCCAGGTTTGACTTCTGCAGTTGATATTCCATCAACCTCAATACTTCCGGCCAGGATGCCACCGGTGTGGTGGGGGACAAGGCCATTGATTAGTCGCAACAGTGAAGACTTACCTGAGCCTGTTGGTCCGATTACTAGAACTAACTCTCCTTCAGAGATTTCAAGAGTAAGGTCTTCAATCACTGTAGTTGTCGAGTTTGGATAGATAAGTGAAACGTTAGAAAACTTAATCATGAGAGACCCACAACTGTTAAACCAGCAATAACAACAGCTAGATCCACTCGTGCCCATTTAATTGGGCGATACTTTGATCGTTTCTTACTTATCCCATAGCCTCGTGAATCCATCGCAGCAGCTAAATCAAGGGATCTGGCTAGTGACTCTTCGAGTAATGGAATCGCAATGCGTTTAAAGGCTTTCACCCCGTGGGTTTTCTGACCTCGCAGACGCTGTGCCATACGAATGCGAGAGACGGTTGAAACTAATTGTGGAAGCACTGAAGTGGCAATAACAACGCTAATTCCAAATTCATAGACATAGACCGGTAGCACACGCAACAAACGGTGCGGACTAGTCAGAGATGCAGCTGCACCAAAAACAACCAGAATTGCACAAATGATGATTCCTTCAGAAATCGATGAAGTTAATCGCTCTAAAGTCACTGCTCCACCGATGCGAATACCGGGCATCCAACTAGGCAGTGGCAGACGGGGGATAGTGAAAAGGGTTGTTCCTGGAATAGGAACACCAATGAGCACACCAATAATCGCTCTAATTGAGATGATCCAAAGAGATAATTTCAAAGTAGCGTTAAAAGATCGTCCCCAAGGAGCGTCATCTCGTTGCGTAAAGACAATCACTGACAGAACACCCACTGCCGCAATGGCAAAGACTGGGGAGTTCACTCGGGCTATTGCAAAGGCAACAGCTCCCGAGAAAATCCACCACGTTAGCGGGTGAAATGAAAGTTTTTTCATTAAGGAATTACTTGGTCTTAATCAAAGATTTAGGTGTTGGGATTTCAACACCGCATTCCTTTGCTGGGTAGCCACCAAGGCCGCAGATCAAACCAGAGGATTCAGCACGAATCTTTGTGACCTGTCCAAGAACATCAATTCCCTGTGAAGTTTTTGCTGTTCGCACACAGGTAGTGATTGTTTTTCTTGGTTTTTCACCTTTGGGTGCCCAGGCTTTTGAACCATACTCAATTACTAATCCGATTCGCTTAGTGTCTTTGTCACCTTTAACACCAGCACAGATAGTTGCAAAGTTAGGTTTTACTGCTGGCGCAAGAGAAGGGATATCGTCAGCGCCAAATACGAATGACCAACCTTCAACAGCGCCATCTGCGATATCAACTGTTGGTCCTGTCATTGCAGCAGTCCACTTTGTTGCACCTGGAGCTGCTTGGAAATAACCCCAATAGCGCCAGCCTTTGCCAGCGGCTTGTGATTGGGGGATAAAGAGGGCTGATGTAGCAAGAATTAATAGTGAAATAAGTAATGCTTTAATCTTCATTGCTGTGGGGCCTCTCGAATGTGAAAGAGTCTCACAGGGAGCAGTGCCGCGCGAATAAGAGATATGAAAAAGAAATCTCAAATACATGTGGACCACACCCCGCAAACCTCGGCGGGTGTTTGTCTAAAACCATCCATTAGGTAATCCGACTATACGGTTGCGGGTCAGCGTCGGAGTTTCACCGAACTTCCCCTAATGAAGGGCGTATTAAGTTGTGTACGTAGGAAAGCACACTGTGATGGGGTTGGCAACACGGCGCGCAAGCCCTTAGAGTTCTAGGCATGGAATATCGTCGCCTTGGCAGTACTGGAATGTATGTATCTGAGATTTCTTATGGAAACTGGATCACTCACGGCTCACAAGTTGAAGCTGACGCTGCAATCAAATGTGTAAAGACCGCACTTGATTGCGGGATCACCACTTTTGATACTGCAGATGTCTATGCAGGTACTAGAGCTGAGAAGGTTCTTGGAAAAGCTCTTAAAGGTGTTCGACGTGAGTCATATGAGCTTTTCACCAAGGTCTATTGGCCAACTGGTCCAGGCAAAAATGATCGTGGGCTATCACGCAAACACATCATTGAATCCTGTAACGCCTCACTCAAGCGTCTTCAAACAGATCACATCGATCTCTACCAAATGCACCGCTTTGATTTTGAAACACCGTTAGAAGAATCTCTGAGCGCCTTCGATGATTTGATCCGCGCCGGAAAAGTTCACTACATTGGTTTTTCAGAGTGGACTGCAAGCCAAATCGCTGCAGCTCTTGCGATTCAAGATGCTCGTGGCTATAACCGCTTTGTCTCCAGCCAACCTCAATATTCAGCGCTATGGCGAGTTATTGAAGCAGAGGTTGTTCCGCTCTCAGAAAAAGAAGGCATTGGTCAGATTGTCTGGTCACCAATGGCTCAAGGTGTGTTAACTGGTAAGTATTTGCCAGGAAAGAAACCGCCTGCCGGCTCACGTGCTACCGATAAAAAGGGCGGCGCTGGAATGATTTCAAAGTGGATGAAAGATGATGTTTTAACCGCTGTTCAAAAGCTTAAGCCAATCGCCGATAAGGCAGGGTTGACAATGTCTCAACTGTCAGTGGCCTGGGTTTTGCAAAATCCAAATGTTTCTAGTGCCATCGTTGGTGCAACAAAGCCATCTCAGGTGAAGGAAAACGTGAAGGCTGCAGGAGTCAAACTAGATGCGGACACCATGAAAGCAATTGATAGCGCTTTAGGTAATCTGCCTGAAAAAGACCCAGCTCAAAACATCAGCCCAAATCCAAGAGCCTAATTAACTACATCGCCCACTTTGGTTTGTGGGTGAGGAGCACGAAGACGACGCATTTGTGTTGAGCGAAGCCATGCATACATGGCCAGACCCTTTGTGTTAGATGATGGATGCTTGGCGTGGACCAAGCGTTTGATTTTTCTACCCAAGAAAATGCCGTCTACGACTGCGGCTAGTAGCACCGCATACATCAGAGCAATAGCTGTGAATTGAACTATTGGAATTTGAATCAAAGTCAGAACTAGCACTACGAAGATGATTGGTAGGAAGTACTCACCGATGGAACGGCGAGCATCCACGTAGTTACGAACAAAGCGGCGCTCTGCTCCTCTATCTCGAAGTGGCAGAGCGCCTTCTTCACCACGCATATATGCAGCTCGTGAGTTAACGCGATCTTGCCTAGAGGCTAGCTTCTGGGTGCGCTTTTGCTCCTTGGTTACAACAGGGGACAGGGATGAAACCTTCACCTTTGCCTGAGCATCTTTGCGTTTTGGGGTTGGGCGGCCTTTGCCAGTTGATTCAGTCGTCATGGGGCAACTATAGAAGGCATGAGCAAAACCACAAATACTGTAGGTAAGTCCTAACTCGCGTGAGGGGTTGGGGAAAGGTAGGCTTGTCTCAAACAAGGAGAGAAAATGACTACAGAAGTTACGACCACAGGTCTTGCCCTAACCGATGTTGCTGCTGCGAAGGTAGCTGCGCTTTTGGCACAAGAGGGCCGCGATGATCTCAATCTTCGTGTTGCTGTACAGCCTGGTGGATGCTCTGGTCTTCGTTATCAGCTCTACTTTGATGATCGCAATCAAGATGGCGACATCGTCCGTGAATTTGGTTCAGTCAAGGTAATCGTGGACAAGATGAGTGATCCTTACTTGATGGGTGCCACTGTTGATTTCGTCGACACCATCGAAAAGCAGGGTTTCACAATTGATAATCCAAATGCAGCAGGTTCTTGCGCATGCGGCGATTCATTTAACTAACAAAGTTAAATAAAGGCCCTAGTATCGCTACATGAAAATTGGCGTTGCGGGATCAGTTGGTCTAGATCACTTAATGACTTTCTCTGGAAAGTTCACTGATTCATTTGTCGCCGGTTCATTAGAAAAAGTCTCACTCTCCTTTCTTGTAGATAGCTTGGATGTTCGCCGTGGAGGATGTGCGGCAAATATCTGTTATGGCATGGGAGTCCTTGGTTTAAATCCAGTACTCATTGCAGCTGTTGGAAAAGACTGGCCAGATTATGAAGCCTGGCTCTCTCGTCACGGCGTTGACACATCTCATGTTTTAGTGTCAACCTCGTTATATACCGCCCACTTTATGGTCACAACTGATGATGACCTCAATCAGATTGCATCCTTTTTTCCAGGAGCGATGAGTGAGGCTCGCAATATTGAATTAGGACCCATCATGGAAAAGACGGGGCGCTTTGATATGGTCGTAATCTCCCCTGATGATCCAGAGGCGATGTTGCATCACTCTGATGTTTGTCGAAGCCAAGGCATTGCATTTGCAGCTGATCCTTCCCAGCAGATGGCACGTATGAGCGGGGAGGAGATCAAACTTCTCATCGATGGCGCTTCTTACCTATTCCTCAATGAATACGAATTAGCCCTGGCCATGCAGAAAACGGGCTGGAGTGATCGTGAGATTTTGGAGCATGTGAAAATCCGTGTAGTCACCTTGGGTTCAAAGGGTGCAAAGGTGGAAAACGCTGCAGGTGAGTTCGTGCAAGTGGGAGTTCCGCAAGAGAAATCAAAGACAGATCCAACAGGTGTGGGTGATTCCTTTAGATCTGGCTTTATTGCAGGTCTGGCGTGGGGTTTGAGCCATGAGAGATGCGCCCAGTTAGGTTCTCTGATCGCTACCTACGTTATAGAGACGATGGGAACTCAGGAATATCGATTTACTAGTTCTGAATTTCTTGCCCGTTTTCACGATGCTTACGGGGCAAAAGCCGCGGCAGAGATAGCTCCACACCTAAATTTTTAGTCCTTAAGAATCTGTGACACGAACCACGAGGGTGGCCCCTTAAGCCGATGTCACCCCAGCGCGCTTTGCGCTCTATCCTTAACCCTATGCCGTTAACAACGCTTAAGTTCATTCGTGGGCTTCTTTTTCTTGCCCCCGCGCTCTTGCTCACGGGCTGCTCAAAAGTTTCAGGCCTTGGCTTTGAAGAGGGGCTATCAAGTGTTAATGATGAATCTCTATCCCTGTGGCAAGGGGCGTGGATTGCCGCCGGTGTTGTTGGAGTCTTTACATTAATTTTGATTCTATGGCCAGCGGTCTTCCATCGTCTTAAAAAAGATAGTCCTGAGTTTCCAAAACAGACTCAGTACAACATCCCTGTTGAAGTTCTTTACACGATCATTCCTTTCATCATCGTGGCAGTGCTTTTCTATTTCACCGCTCAGAAGCAAACAGTTATTACGGCCAAGACCGATACCTATAAGCATGAAATTACAGTTGCGGGATTTCAATGGTCATGGCAGTTTGGTTACCCAGAAGCGGGTCCTGATGCGCTGGTGACCGGAAGTCCTGCACAGCCACCTGTGCTCTATGTTCCACTAGGCGAGCGAGTGCGCTACACAATCACAGCAAATGATGTTATCCACGGTTTCTGGATTCCAGCATTTATGATTCAAATGCAGAATATTCCAGGAGTCACCAATTATTTAGAATTTACTGCGAACAAGCTGGGGGATTTTCCGGGCCGATGCAATATTTTGTGTGGACGAAGCCACTCACAAATGTTGTTCACAGTTCGCGTTGTCACACCAGCGCAATACCAGACTTATCTTGAAACCTTACAGGGGAGCAGCGCATGACAACATATGCAGAACGTCCAACGATTACTAACATGCCTCCAGCACCAGCTATAAAGGGCAAGGCATTTGTAAAGTGGATTACATCTACTGACCATAAGACAATCGGCTACCTCTATCTGATCACTTCATTTGCCTGGTTTCTCATTGCCGGGCTATTAGCCCTCTTGCTGCGATCTGAACTTGCTCGCCCAGGAATGCAGTTCTTGAGCTCAGAGCAGTACAACCAGATTTTCACAATGCACGGAACGATTATGTTGCTCATGTTTGCAACACCACTGTTCGTAGGTTTTGCGAACGTGATTATGCCGCTGCAAATCGGTGCAGCCGACGTTGCTTTCCCCCGCCTTAATATGCTCTCTTACTGGCTCTACCTCTTTGGCGGCATCATGGCATTTGCCGGATTCCTCTCACCTGGAGGAGCAGCATCATTTGGTTGGACGGTTTATGTTCCACTCTCAAACGCACAATATTCTCCGGGTATCGGCGCAGACCTTTGGTTACTAGGTCTTGCAGTCAGCGGAATCGGAACGATTCTGGGCGGCGTTAACTTCATCACAACAATCTTCACAATGCGCGCACCTGGTATGACGATGTTCCGCATGTCAATCTTTTCTTGGAACGTATTGCTTACTTCAATTCTTGTTCTTCTGGCTTTTCCTCCACTAGCTGCAGCGCTACTAGGTCTTGAGTCAGACCGCATCTATGGAACACATCTTTTTGATCCTGCAAATGGTGGTGCGATGTTGTTCCAGCACTTGTTCTGGTTCTTTGGTCACCCTGAGGTCTATATCTTGGCTCTTCCATTCTTTGGAATTGCAACAGAGATTTTGCCAGTCTTTAGCCGCAAGCCAATCTTTGGCTACAAAGGTTTGATTGCAGCAACGATCGCAATTGCTGCACTCTCGGTTTCAGTCTGGGCCCACCATATGTTTGCGACTGGACAAGTTCTCTTGCCTTTCTTCTCGTTTATGACATTCCTTATTGGTGTTCCAACAGGTGTGAAGTTCTTCAACTGGATTGGAACAATGTGGCGTGGCCACGTTACATTTGAAACACCAATGCTCTGGGTTATGGGCTTCCTTGTTACTTTCCTATTCGGTGGATTAACTGGGATCATCCTGGCTTCACCTCCTCTAGATTTCGCAGTCTCTGCTAGCTACTTCGTCGTTGCTCATTTCCACTACGTTCTCTTTGGAACTGTGGTCTTTGCAATGTTTGCTGGCTTCTACTTCTGGTGGCCAAAGATGACTGGTCGCATGCTCAATGAACGACTAGGAAAGATCCACTTCTGGACAACTTTCTTTGGTTTCCACCTCACTTTCCTCATTCAGCACTGGCTTGGCATTAAGGGTTTCCCTCGTCGTTATGCCGATTACCTTCCAACTGATGGCTTCACATTTATGAATGAAGTTTCAACAATCGGTTCATTCTTACTAGCGTTTTCAATGATTCCATTTATGGTCAACATCTGGATCACACGCAAAGCACCATTAGTTGGCGTTGATGATCCTTGGGGCTACGGTGCATCACTTGAGTGGGCAACAACATGTCCACCACCACGCCACAACTTCTTAACAATGCCTCGCATCTCATCAGAGCGACCAGCATTTGATCTGCACTATCCACACGTTAAGACTGAAGGGCACTAACAAACTATGAAGGTTTCTTGGCAGCTATTTATCGGTCTCTCGTTGTTCTATGTATTGATGACGATCATCTATTGGCAAGTGGGCGGTGAGCCGGTAGGAATCGGCGGCATGCTTCTTGCAGCAGCTCTTGCTGGCATGGTTGGCTTTTATGTGTGGTTCACACAACGGCGAATCGGACAGATTCTTCCTGAAGATAATATGACGGCACTTATTTCAGATGGTGCAGGAGATCTTGGTTTCTATAGCCCACACTCATGGTGGCCACTGCCAGTTGCTTTGAGCATGTGTGCACTGACGCTTTCATTAATTATCGGTTGGTGGCTCACCGTCATCTCACTAGGCGCTCTAGTTATCTCCATCATCGGAATGGTTACAGAGTACGAAAAGCCCGCTACGGTGTCCGCACACTAATGTCACAAGTGCGCGCAGAGATTCTGGATGTTGATTATCCAAATACGGCTGCAGCACGCATAGTCATTAACGCTCCAACATCAAAGATATTTGAAGTACTAGCTAACCCACGAGCTCATGCATCTTTTGATGGTTCAGCAACGATTAAAGAGAGTATTTCAGGCCCTGCCCGTCTGCACCTAGGTGCAAAATTTTCAATGGCGATGAAGATTAAGGTGCCATATCGCATTACCAACACAGTTGTGGCATTTGAAGAGAATCAAAAGATTACTTGGAGCCATTTAATGAAATGGACCTGGTCATATGAGCTTCAAGATTTGGGTAATTCAACAACTCAGGTAACAGAGATTTTTGATGGCTACTCCATCCCTGCCTTCTCTCGCTGGTGGCTCAAGAAGACTGGGGCTGTGGCTAGAAATCCAAAGTTTATGGCTAAGAGTTTGGTGCAACTTAAAGCGTTGTGTGAAGGTTGAAAACTGCACGCTTAGCGCCTTATCTGTTTGTTTTTCTATGGAGTACCGGCTTTGTCGGTGCTAAGTACGGCCTTCCTTATGCAGATCCCTTCATTTTCTTATCGCTTCGCATCTTTATAGCTGCTGGAATTCTTTTCATCGCAGCTCGCCTCATGAACGCACAGATTTCACTGACTCGCAGTGATATTGGCAAGTCATCACTCATAGGTTTATTTCTGCATGCGTTTTATCTAGGGGGAGTTTTCTTTGCAATCTCTCAAGGTGTTTCAGCTGGAGTCGCAGCAGTGATCACGAGCTTGCAACCAGTATTTGTTTCAATCCTGGCAGTTAAAGTCCTGGGAGAGAAACTTCGGTGGAGTCAGTTTGCAGGCTTAGTAACAGGATTAATCGGTGTTGTATTAGTTCTGGGACCAACTTTTGATAGCTCGGTATCCAAGATTGGACTTGCTGGTGTTTTCGTTGCGTTATTAGGCAGTACTACAGCTACGCTGATGCAAAAGAAGTTTGGTGCAGATATTCCTTTGGTGGTTGGAACGGCTTATCAATACTTAGCAGCTGGCGCCGTCCTTGGTATTGCAGCTCTTGCAACTGGTGGCACACGCATTGAGTTCACACCAAGGTTTGGTGCTGCAATGATCTGGTTGATTCTTGCCCTATCTGTCGGCGCCGTGCTTCTTTTGCTACGCCTTCTCAATAGCGGCAGCGCAGCCTCTGTCTCTTCATTGTTTTATCTAGTTCCGCCAGCAACGGCCCTTGAGGCATACATTCTCTTCGGAGAAAAAGTAAACACCCAAGGCTTCCTTGGAATAGGAGTTACCGCCCTGGGTGTTTGGCTTGTAATACGCAAAACCAACTAGTGGCTCTCGATCTCCTTTAACTCTTGCTCAGTTACCTTAGGCACAGAAACTGCATGGGCCTTGCTCAGACGGCGCTGAATCTTGTTCTTAAGAGCACCTGGTCTGCGCACACCACGAGCATCAACATCTTCAATCTCAAGTGGAGTGAGCTGTTCGTGTGATTGCAAAAGGAAAGCCTTCTCTGGCGAGATTGGTGTGTGAACTTCAACGAACTCACCATGAGGCAAGCGAAGTAGACGACCAGACTCTGCGCCATGAAGAAGAAGTTCACGATCTGCGCGTTGCAGAGACAAACACAGTCGCTTGGTAATGATGAAAGCTAGCGGCGGAAGAATAAAGATTCCTATGCGAGAGAACCACATGATTTGGTTAATCGATAGATCAAAATTCGTTGCAATAATGTCATTCCCACCATTGATCAGTGAAATCATTACGAAAGTAATTGACATGACGCCAAGGGCGGTGCGGTTTGGCACATTGCGTGGTCGATCTAGCAAGTGGTGCTCACGCTTGTCACCCGTAATCCAACTTTCAATAAATGGATAGAACGCCATTCCTGTGAAGATGATTCCAGGCACGATTAATGTAGGAATTAAAATGTTCCAGGAAATAGTGTGGCCGAAGGCATGTGTTTCTAATGGAGGAGCCATGCGAACAAGGCCATCGAGCCAACCCATGTACCAGTCAGGTTGTGAACCTGCTGAAATCTGTCCTGGTGTGTAAGGGCCATAAAGCCAGATCGGGTTAATCGATGCAACGGCAGCTAAGAACGCGGTGATTCCAAATACAACGAAGAAGAATCCACCAGCTTTAGCCATGTAGACGGGCAAGATGGGATGTCCCACAACGTTATTTTCTGTGCGACCAACACCTGGGAACTGTGTGTGCTTTTGGTACCAAACAAGCATCACGTGAATTGTGATGACTGCTAGGAAGATTCCAGGAATGATCAAAATATGCAGGGTAAAGATGCGAGGGATAAAGCCAACACCAGGGAAGCCTCCACCAAATAAGAAGAATGTTATATATGTTCCAACAACTGGGACCGCCTGAATAATCGCTGAAGTAATGCGCATTCCAGTTCCAGATAGCAGGTCATCAGGAAGTGAGTATCCAAGCAGACCTTCTACTAGGCCAAGAGTCAGTAGAAGAATTCCAAGAATCCAGTTGAACTCACGTGGCTTTCTAAAAGCACCCGTAAAGAAAACACGCAAAAGGTGAGCAACGATTGCTGCCATAAATATGTTTGCTGACCAGTGGTGGATTTGGCGCATCAATAGGCCCCCGCGCACTTCAAATGAGATATCTAGCGTTGAGGCATATGCAGCTGACATCGTTAAGCCTTTAAGTGGCTCATAAACACCCTCATAGACAACATCTCTTTGTGAAGGATCAAACCAGAAAGTTAAGAATGTTCCTGAAAGAAGCAGGATCACAAATGAATACATGCATACTTCACCGAACATGAACGACCAGTGATCAGGGAAGACTTTGTTAAGCGACTTCTTCACCCAGCGCGCAGCACCTAACCTTTCATCAACAAAGTTAGCAACATTTCCAACTGCTTTTTCAGTTGTTGTCATTGTGAGTTCCTCTCCCAGAAACTAGGTCCGACTGCTTCATTAAATGGTGCACGTGCTACTAAATATCCTTCGGCATCTACCGTGATGTCGAGTTGGGGAAGTGGTCTTGCTGCAGGTCCAAAGATGACTTTGGCAGCGCGTGTCACGTCAAATGTTGACTGGTGACAAGGACACAACAGGTGTTTTGTCGTTTGTTCATAGAGTGCGACGGCGCAACCCATGTGTGAACAAATCTTTGAAAAAGCGATAATTCCTTCATGCGTCATTGCTAAGCGCTCTGGAGTTAACTGGAAATCTTGTGGACGCAATCGGATGAGTAGAACTGGATCTTTTGCAATGTCACTTAAAGGGCGGTGTTCTAAGTCTTCAACAGCAGGCAGAACCTGCACAACTGAGCCCACCTCAAGATCTGAAGCCAAGATCGGGCGGTTCCCTGGATCAGTGAGCAGACGAGTTCCCGCTTTCCAATTCGTCATCTCCAACTGCTTTCCAGGTAGTGGACCAAGATCGCGAAGAAGAAGAACTGGTGGAAGAGCAAAGAGACCAACGGCTGCGCCAAGTGAGCGCTTAATTAACTTACGGCGTCCTAGTTGAACTCCTGCAACACCTTCTTTAACAACCTTGATTAACTCTTCGCGATCTTCATCACTTGAGCGGAATTCATGGCGATGATTAACAACTTCTTTATCTGGCATTAAAGTCTTGGCCCAGTGAATTGCAGCAATGCCGATGAAAAATAACGACATGGCCATACCAATTCCAATGCCTAATTGCTGGGCATTTTGATTACCCATAATTGGGATAAAGATAAAGACATCACCGGCGACATAAATGTATGAATAAATCAGAAGTAAAGAGCCAACACCAGATAGGCCAAAGAGAATTGCAATCTGCTGTTCTGCGCGCTTTTCAGAGGCAGGGTTGATGTCGGTAGCACGCGGTGCATGTTGTGGTGCTGCTGAGTTATCGGTCGGTACTAATTCATTAGACACGTTGCGCCTACCTTGCTCTCATAGTTAGCCAGACTGCAATACCAATGAGCAGTCCAAGTCCTAGTATCCAAGCCACCAGACCTTCAGTAACTGGTCCAATTCGCCCCATCGTTGCACCACCTAGATTTGGTTCAGCTTCAGCGGCCTTGATCCATTTGATTACTGAAAGCTTTTCAGCAGGTGTAATGGTTTTATCACTAAATACTGGCATTGATTGTGGACCAGTGACCATTGCCTCATAAATATGTTTTGGTTCAACACCCATAAGAGTGGGTGCGTACTTACCTTGTGATAGCGCACCACCTTGACCAGCAAAGTTGTGACACATGGCGCAGTTATTTCTAAATAGCTCCCCACCTTGGGCAGAGTTTCCATCGCGCTCATAATTAAGGGCTGATTCCTCTGGAATTGCAGGGCCAGGGGCAAGAGATGCGACATAAACAGCTAGCGCCGCAACTTCTTCTTCGTTATAGACAGGTGCTTTGCGCATCGCTTGTGTGCTCATGTCAGCCATTGGCATACGGCCAGTTCCGACTTGGAAATCAACTGAGGCAGCTCCTGTGCCGATTAAAGAAGGCGCAACAGATCCACCTTCAGCGTTGAGTCCGTGGCAAGAGGAACAACCTTTAAGGAAGATCTGCTTACCTTCTTCAATGGATGCTGATCTAGAAAAAACGTTCTGCGATTCTTTAACAGTTGCACTTGCAACAGAGAAAGTTGTTCCAATTCCAAGCAGGGCAAAAATCAGTAGCAATGGGCCAGCGGCCTTGTGTCGACGGTAACGCGATAAACGCTTCACGAAGTAATTGTGCTCCCTTACTTAATTAGATAGATCGCTGAGAAGAGTGCAATCCACACAACATCGACAAAGTGCCAGTAGTACGAAACAACGATTGCTGTTGTGGCTTGCTCATGTGTAAAGCGACGGGCCTTAGAAAAACGAATGAGCACAATAAGAAAAGCAAGAAGCCCACCGGTTACGTGCAGTCCGTGAAAACCAGTTGCTATGAAAAAGATAGAACCATAGGCATTAGATGAAAGTGTTAAGCCTTCTTCAACAAGAGCGGCATACTCATAAATCTGACCACCAATAAAGAAAGAGCCCATCAAGAAAGTCAAAGCAAACCATTCACGCATTCCCCATTTATTCATCTGCAGGATTGAGCCCGTGCGGTGATTTTGGAAACGCTCGGCGGCAAAGACTCCGAACTGACAGGTGACAGAGGAGAGAACAAGAATTGTTGTATTAAGTGCTGCAAATGGAATATTGAGAATCTCGCCTGCCTCTGTCCAAATCGCTGGACCCTGCACTGCGCGAGTAGTGAAATAAATAGCAAAGAGTGCGGCAAAGAACATCAGCTCACTTGATAGCCACACGATTGTTCCCACGGCAACTGCATTGGGGCGTGTGATCTTGTGGTGGGCAGCTATGGATGTACTCGACATGGGCCTTATTATTCCCGAAAACTACGCCTGCGTCTTATGGGAGGACCCTTTCTGAACCGTTATTCACCCGGTTCTGGAGTGAAACAGCCCACAGATATTTGACGGTAAAAATCAGCTCACGCTTCCATTGTGGGCGCTTAGACTTAGGCCATGGCAAAAAAGCAGATACTGGTTTACGCAGATGATTCATCTGTGCGAAAGGCCGTAATTGATGCCTTGGGCACCAGAACTGCAAGTGATGTAGGCGAGCACCAGATTCATGAGTTTGCAACCGCCGCTGCTCTTCGTTCCTATGTTGATAACAATAAAAATATCGATCTTTTCATCCTAGATGGCGAAGCCGTTCCAGAGGGTGGGTTAGGTGTTGCCCGACAACTCAAAGATGAAGTGTTCAACTGCCCACCTGTTTTAGTTATTACAGGTCGCAAAGAAGATGCTTGGCTTGCTGCATGGTCCATGGCTGAAGCATCGGTCATTCACCCTATTGATCCTTTCACTCTAGCTAAAAGTGCGGCAGAGCTACTTCGCGGCACAACCCCTGCTGTAGTTTAAAAATGTCCAAGGAGTTGTGGGATCGCTATTTCTCAATTCTTGAAAGCGGGCTGGATTTAGAACCACAGGATGTTGCGTGGTGCATGAAGCAGATTCTTGATGGCAAAGCCGATAATGAGTTGATTAAAAACTTTCTGCTTGCACTCAAGGCCAAAGGCGAGACCAGTGAGGAAGTGGGTGCGCTAGTTGCCCAGATGTATGAGCATTCTGCGCCAATCTCCATTACAGAACGCGCAGTCGACACAGTTGGAACCGGTGGCGATGGTGCCCACACAATCAATATTTCAACCACTGCGGCAATCATCGCTGCAGCTGCTGGGGCAAAAGTTGTAAAGCACGGTAACCGCGCAGCATCTTCTAAATCAGGGGCCGCAGACTTACTAGAAGCTCTAGGCGTTGCAGTAACGCTAGATGGCAAAGGCGTCGAAACTACTTTTGCACAGCTTGGAATTGGGTTTTGTTTTGCCCCTGTTTTTCATCCAGCAATGCGATTTGCAGCACCTGCCCGTAAAGAGTTAGGCGTCCCCACAGTTTTCAATATCTTGGGCCCTCTCTCTAATCCAGCTAAACCAAAGGCTGCAGCAATTGGCGTTGCCAATGATCAAATGCATTTAGTGATGGCTCAGGTACTAGCCGGTAAGGGCGTTGATGGCTTCGTTTTCCGGGGCGATGATGGCCTTGATGAAATAACTCTTGCAACAACTACTTCTGTTTTAACTTTAGGCAATGGCCAAATAGCGAGTGATTTATTAGATCCACTTGATTTTGGAATTGCTAGAGCCCCGATTTCAGCCCTTGCTGGGGGAGATGCAACTGAAAATGCCAGAATAACTAGCGCTATTTTTGCTGGTGAAAAAGGTGCACCGCGTGATGCTGTTGTATTAAATGCAGCCGCTGCAATCGCAGCCTATGAGGGTGAGATGGAGTTAAGCCTTCATGATCGAATCGAAAAGGGTGTCGGACGAGCGACAACTGCTATTGATAGCGGTGCTGCAGCAAAGCTTCTTTCAGCGTGGGCAGCACTTAGTCAGAAACTAGCCGCTTCTTAACTTTTTTGAATTGTGGCAGAGTCGTAACTCCAAAGCTTCCAAGGCGTTCAATGATTCCATGCAATACATCCACCGTGGCACGAGCATCATCTAGGGCACGGTGTGTGGGAGAAGTTGTTGCACCAAAGAACTCTGCCAAGGTAGCAAGCTTGCAGTTGATGACATCATCTTTAGTTAATACATATCTAGCTAATCTGGCAGTGTCTGCGACATGGTGATTGGGCCATGGGTAGTCCAGATGCGCAGCTGCAGCCTTTAGAAATCCCACATCAAAGGGCGCGTTATGGGCAACTAAAACATTCTCATTCTCTGGCCCTAAGAACTCTATAAATGAGGGAAACACCTGGCCGATAGTCGGAGCGCTAGCAAGCATGTGATCTGTAATTCCAGTGAGTTGTGTGATGAATTCTGAAATCTGAACGCCCGGATTCACAAAGGTTTCAAACTCACCAATCACCACGCCGCCGCGCACTTTCACTGCACCAATCTCTGTAATTCCTGCACCAGTAGATGGGGCAGCACCTGAGGTTTCTAAATCCACAACGACAAAGGTGGCTTCTGAAAGATGCATAGTGGCGATAGTAAGTGATTGGACCGTCATTGACAGCACGCGTATTGTGTTACCTATGGCAGTTGAAACAGCACCCCCAGGTTGGATGCAGGATTGGTCAGCTCAAGGCTCAGGAAAGAATGCTCGAATCGGAGTGTTACTTGTTCATGGATTTACTGGAGCTCCACCATCAATGCGCCCATGGGGAGAATTCCTGCACTCCAAGGGTTACACCGTTCGGGTTCCACTTCTTCCCGGCCATGGAACAAAACCTGAAGATCTCAATAAAGTGAAATGGCAAGAGTGGCCCACAAAAGTTCAAGCTGAATTAGATGAGCTCTTAAAAAGTTGCGATCAAGTTTTCGTTGCTGGTTTATCAATGGGTGGTGGAACAGCGCTCAATGTTGCTCAATCACATAATGAGCGAATTGCTGGATTGATTTTAGTAAACCCAATGATTCACGTGGCGTTCTTGCCACATCAACTGGCTTACCTTGTCTCACATTTCCAAAAACTTCGCTCCAGTGTTGGAAATGATATTAAGCGTCCTGGGATTACAGAGCATGGCTATGACGCGTTGCCCACTCGCGGAATAGCTGAATTACTTAAGATGCTCAAAATAACGCGAAAGAACCTGAGCAAAATAACCATTCCAATTCAGCTTTTTCATTCGGTGGAAGATCACACCTTGCCAGTTTCAAACACTGAAATAATTATGGCCGGTCTAGGTTCTGCAAATAAATCTCGAATTGAGTTAGTTAACAGTTACCACGTTGCGACTTTGGATTACGACCAAGAACTGATTTTCCAGAACTCCCTCATCTTTATTGAAGGATTAACGACTCATCTACCTAAGGATTAATGCTAAACGATAATAGTGCAAGAACGCAGATCGCCACCAAAGAGATGATGAAGGCATAAACACCACGCATTGGCTTGCTAGATGCAAACTCACCCATGAGACGTTCATCTTTAGATATTCCATACATAAAGATCAGCAGTGGTAGTAACAAGATGGCGTTAAGAATCTGTGTGAAGACTAGAACCTTAATCAATGGCAGATCGGGAATGAGAATGAGTCCTGATGCCAATACCGTCATCACACCAAAGGTGGCATAAAACAAGGGAGCTTCTTTTGGGCCATCATCTAGGGCTGCAGGTTGTCCGGTCAGATCGCCGACAGAATAAGCAGTTGATAATGGCAAGATAGATGCTGCAAGTAATGCCGCTCCTACTAAGCCAATTGCAAAAAGGGCTTTTGCCATCGTGCCGGCTAAAGGTTCAAGTGCGCGTGCTGCTTGGGCAGCATCGGTGATCTCAGTGAGTCCTTCTTTGTTTAAGGTCGCAGCGCATGTAATAACAACAAAGAATCCGATGATGCCGGTGAGTAAAGATCCAGTCCACACATCAATGCGTAGAAGTTTTAGATCATCGCGAGTTAAACGCTTATCTACCGCATACGACTGGATGAAAGCCAGACCCCATGGGGCAAGTGTTGTTCCCAGAGTTGCCGTCGCTAGAAAAAGAGCGTCATGGGTAAATGGCATAGATGGAACAAAGACGCCGCGAGCGGCTTGACTCCAGTCTGGTTGCGCCAAGAAGCCAGCGACGATGTATGAGATAAAGACTGCGGAGAGTGCGAAGAAAACCTTTTCGATGTTGGCAAAAGATCCTCGAAGTACCAAAAATGAAACTATGAGGGCACCTGCAGGAACTGTTACAAATCGTGAGAGACCAAAGAGTTCACCGGCTATTGCAATGCCTGCAAATTCAGCAGTGAGGGTGCCAAAGTTAGCAATAATCAAAGCACTGGCACTGAGAGTTCCAGAACGAGCACCATACTTTTGGCGCACTAAACCAATGAGTCCCTGGCGTGTAACAACACCAATGCGTGCACCTAGATCTTGGAAAATAATCAGAGCGATAGTGGAAAGAACCACTACCCACAGCAGTTGATATCCAAACTTTGCGCCCAGCTGCGAATAAGTGGTGATACCGGCTGGATCATCATCTGAAAGCCCCGCAATAATTCCTGGGCCCATGACCGAGAGAAGTGCGGCTAAACGAATCTTGCGCGTTGTTGTCATGAGAGCGCACCAGTTCCTTTAGAGAGTCCTTGTTGTTCTTCAGGCTTAAGTGCATCGACCAAGTCATCGGCCAAAATGCGACCAACAGGCCTACCTTTATCATCAATAACAACGATTGAGGAACCACGGTTATTTGAAAACTCTTCAATTACTTCTTCTAGTGGTGAATCAATTTGTACAGATGTTGGGTAAGGAGGCCCAATGAGAGTGCTCAAAAGTGCGTTTGATTTAGCGGCCACAAGCTCAATAATCTGAATATGATCAACTAATTTGCCTTTGCCATCCACGATAACAACACCATCAGAAATATCACGATCGCGATTTTCAACAAGGCGGGCAAGGGCGCTACCGACTGTGTCATTGTCTTGAGCAAAGACCATGTGAGTGGTCATGATTCCGCCAGCTAAAGTTTCATCAAATGCAATGAGCTGGCGCAACTGCCTCGCCATCTTGGTATCCATGGCCTTTAAAATATCTTCACGGTGCTCATCATCTAAATCACGCAATACCTCAGCAGACTCATCTGGCTCCATACGGCTAAGGAGTTCGGCTGCGCGTCCTTCACTCAAACCACGAAGAAGACCTTGCAATTCTTCGTCTTCCATTTCCTCCAGAGCATCTGCAGCTAACTCGGGGTCCAACATTTCAATGAGCGCACTTTGTTCACGCCCAGCCAAATCTTCAATCAAGTCAGCTAAGTCGGCAGGGCGCAGTTGAGAAAGCGCGGTCTTTGAACCTGAGGTCTTAACAACACCTGAAGTATCGGCAAGGGATGCAACTGTGGCCCAATCCAGAACATGTTGCGGCGTTGCACGGCGACCAAGTGCGCCAGGAAAGATGCGGCGAAGGAAAGTAACGAAAGAAATATCCACTCCCACAACTCGGATCTCTTTATCTAAAGGTGCCAAATACAGATCAGATGAGCGCACAACCCGTAAGCCGTTCACATCGACTATCTGGTGATCAAGAACATCAGCATCTAGCAATGATTCACCACTACGGCGCTTGTAGTCAGTTAAATTAATAGTTGTGGAAGAGAGCTGGATTTGATGGCGCTCTAGCTTTGCAATACGGGCTCCATCGATGAAAGAACGACGCAGACCAACTTTTACGATTAATCCTGATACTGGGGGATAAGCATCTTGTCCGTGTTTAACAACAACATCTACTAAGCGTCCAATTTCACGGCCCTCTTCATTGGTAACTGGGCAGCCCAATAATCCTGCAAGTGAAACGACAGAATCGCGAACACCTTTGCGCGCCAACACCAAGTCACGCCGTCCC
>CANKXJ010000006.1 GCA_947487595.1 Actinomycetota bacterium | reverse complement strand
AGCAATACGGCGCACATCAAAACCAAGCTCATTGCCATGGTGGATGTGGTTGTCAATCATCGCCGCCAACAGATTGTTGGCAAGCGCGATGGCATTGAAGTCGCCCGTGAAGTGCAGGTTGATGTCTTCCATTGGAATGACTTGGGCTTGCCCGCCGCCAGCCGCGCCGCCCTTCATGCCAAAAACAGGTCCCAAGGAGGGCTCGCGTAAGCAAATCACCGCACGTTTTCCGATGTGGTTCAGCGCATCTCCCAAGCCCACTGTGGTGGTCGTCTTGCCCTCACCTGCAGGTGTTGGACTGATGGCTGTGACCAAAATCAATTTGCCGTCCGGGCGGTTGGCCAACGTGTCAATAAAGTTCAGAGAAATTTTGGCTTTGGTCCGACCAAAAGGCTCCAACGCGCTGTCCGGGATTCCCAGATTGGCTGCAATCTTGGAGATAGGGTGAGGTGTTGCAGCTTGTGCAATTTCGATGTCAGATTTCACGTCGGATCCTTTTTGTCAATGTTTTATTTGAGTGAAGCAAGATGCCTTGTCGCCATTGCCATACTGTTCGCATTTCTAAATCTCACAATTTCAACACCCACACTGGCCACACCTTCAAGAATACCTGTTTTGGCAACGCTTAAACGAACTCTAGAAACATTGAACGTTGAGAAGATTTGATCCGCTACTTGCTGAGTCAAAGTTTCTAAAAGTCGATGCCGTGCGTGTCTCAAGTATTCACGGACAAAAGAGACAACTACGGCGTAGTCCACCGTATCGCCTATCAGGTCACTGCTCGCTGCTTGCCTAGCGTCTACATCTAATTCAATATTAAAAACCAAAATAGTGGGGTTTTTTTGCTCATGCTCGTATACGCCTATCCAAGTCTGCACAGAGCAGTCCTTGATGAATAGTGTGTGAGAGCATGCGTGGTTTGGAGCGTCGGTTAAGAATGGCATAACCGTAACCTTACTGGCACTTAAATTTGTGTCAAGTTCAATGCAGATCATGGCAGGTATGCACCGCTGACATGTCAAATAAAAAATAAGAATTTAATTGTAGTCAGCATCTTGATTTGACCAATCATTTGGCAATGAGGTCAAAAGAAAATCAGACAGTGTCAAGCTTACTAGCAAGCTCAGCCTCCAAGGGATAACGCCCTCGACTCAATACTTGGCCATCAATCAGAACCATAGGCAAACACAACATACCCGATTCTTTGATTGCAGACTTAACCAGTCCATTGGCAGCAAACTCCTTCGGATCGTGTCCCAAGTTGTAACGGTTGACCTCAACGCCACTTAATTTCAAAACATCTAAAGCCATCTCAAGACTAGCCAAAGCATCCTCTTGATCAGGATCACAGGAACCTGTGAGGCAGCCAGCTGCAGGCTCATAAATACTGATACGAGTCAATTTATTCATATCAATCCTGTTGAAAGTATTAATGCACGATTGGAATTTTCAACTAAGCGTTCACAAAATACCCTTAAGGTCGTTTAACCTTCCTGCGACATATGCTTCCATCGCAATTTTAGCTTTGCTTGCGTCACGCCAAGCCAAAGCGGCCACTACGTCATGAGTCATCTCTTCGTGCGCCTTGGCTGTCTCTTTCCAACTGCCTAATCTTTGAATAATAAAAAACCAAAGTCTTAAATGCAGATTAAAAATTCGTGGAATTGAATCCGCAATCCATGCGTTGTGAGCAGCTTCTGCCAACACCCTATAAAACTGGCGATCTGCATCCACATAGTCATCAATCGCGTCAGACTTCGCAGCTCTAACCAACTCACGTTGAAGTAATTCAAGCTGTTTGATTTGATCAGAGGTGGCGCGAGATGCAGCAAGCCAAGCTGCCTGTCCATCTAGCATTGCTCGAAACTCATAAATTTGTTGAACGCTCGTTGCTGTAATTTCCGAAACAAACATCCCTCGGTTAGGCTGATGAGTCACCAATCGCTCCATGGCCAACCGTTGCAATGCCTCACGAACCGGGGTACGGCCAATCCCAAACTCTGTTATCAAGTCTCTTTCAACCAACAAAGCGCCAGGCACAACCTCAAGTCGAGTTATTTTGTGCACCAACAAATCATAGGCCTCATCGGCCAAAGAGCTCGGCATGTCAGGCTTCTGACTGAGGGGTAAACGGCGTCCAAAAGCCATTGACGACGCATGGACAGTTCTGGAAGATCTCATCATCGTGTTGCAACCACAATTTGTGCTTCAATTTGAGCTCGATCCATATCCTGACCAATGAAGACCAAAGTATCCACAGCGTCTCCATTAGCCAACGTCATTTCAAGCTGCCCCAAACTGAACTGAATAAGGAACTTTTCACCTTGTAAATCAATAAAACCTTTAGCTCTCCAAACCTTGTCTGGCAATGATTGAAAGAATTTTTCAAGGGTGCCTTTGCTTCCATTTCGACCGACAGTAACCACAAAAGACTGCACAGGCACCTTTGCATGAGGGTCATGCTCATTCTCATGCTCATGTTCATGCTCATGCTGGTGCTGGTGCTGGTGCTCATGAACGTGCACATGAGAAGGCGGCTGTTGGTGTTCATGTTCATTATGGTAGCTCAAGTGCGGGCCAATATTTTGGCCATTGTGATCGTTCCCCTTGGGGTAAACATGTGCCTGTGACGTTTCAACTTTAAGGGTCGACATCATTTCTTCTTGTAATTGTTGAATGATCAGAGATTGAGCTTCCCCAAACAAAACCTCCGGTGGCACCCTGCATTGCTCCGCAAAGAAGATCTTTGCATTTGAGTTAATTTCACGGATATGACGCGTGGCAGACTCAATTTGGTCTGGGGTTGCCAAATCCACCTTGTTAGCGATCACTATGTCTGCAAACTCAATTTGATCTAAGTAAAAGTCACCCAACATGGATTGCAACTTATTGAATTTCGCACAATCAACCACGGTGACCATAGGCCCAATTTTAAGTCCTTTGACAGAAGATTCCACCAATTCATCAAGCAATTCACGTGGCTGCGAGATCCCTGTCGCTTCAACAATAACACGTTCAACTTTAGACTTGTCTCTCAACTCTTCTAAAGCCATCATCAAAGAGCCTCGCAAGGTGCAGCACAGACAACCAGAATTGAGTTCGACCACATCAATATTTTGTCCACGCAAAATATCGCCATCGACGCCCACTTCTCCAAATTCGTTGACGATGATGGCCGTTTTAACTGTGCTCCCCCTTTGCTCAAGCAAATGCTTAGCCAAGGTTGTCTTACCGGACCCTAAAAATCCAAATAAAAGATTAATCTTCATCGCTATTTCAGATTAGATATTTGAAACTCAGTCAACTTTAGCAGCTTTTGCCATTCGTTCTTGGACTGCAAAAGTTTCTCCAGTGAAGTTCATACCTTCAACGAATATATCTTGAAATTCAGGTCTGGCCGCCAATGCAACGTGTTCTATTTTCTGGGCTAAATCAAAGGCGCGTAAGCGCTCAAATTCTGATAAAAGAGCCATTTGCGCACCAATGGCTGCAGCGTTACCTCTGTAAGTGATCCGATCGACTGGTAAATTTGGCAAGAGTCTAATTTTTACAGAACTTTCGATGCTGATGTAATTTCCAAACCCGCCGCACAACATCAATTCAGAGATTTCAGCATCATCGATTTCCATCACATTGCGTAGCATCACAATGCCGGAATAAATTGCACTTTTGGCCAACTGCAATTGGCGAATGTCTGCTTGCGTGATGGCAATATCTTGATCCCTACCTGCTTCGGCTTTCCATACCAACACAAATTGTGGACCAACTTCGCCCTTGCAAATTCGTTTTTGTAGTAAGGGAGATAAATGAGAATATGACTCACGTCGGAGCAATCCGTTCGCATCGATCACGCCTGCATCTAGCATCTTTGCACAGGCATCTATCAAGCCCGAGCCACAAATTCCAACAGCAGGCGCATCCCCAATCACTTTACATGCGACATCTGTGTTAATTTCAACTCGCTCTATTGCGCCCAAGGCACCACGCATGCCATCCCTGATTTGAGCACCTTCCAGCGCAGGACCAGCAGGCGCAGAGCAAGCATAAAGTTTACCATTTGAACCCATCACAACTTCGCCATTGGTCCCAATGTCAACCAAGGCCCGAATTTTTTCGCCTTCGTAAATGCGTGTGGCTAAAACACAAGCCATCGTGTCAGCGCCGACAAATCCTGCAACGATTGGAAGCAAGCAAACTTTTGCATTCGGAATAGATTTCAAAGGCAACTCACTTGCTGAATAAATCAGCAAATCACGCACAACAGGCGCATAGGGTGCCAACCCGACATAACTTACATCAACACCTAAAAAAATATGGTGCATGCAAGTATTTCCCACGACCACAATTTTATAGATATTTTCTGCAGCTACATTTGCCTTTGCACATGCCTCTTTGATCAAATCATTCATGCCGCTTAAAATTTTGCCTCTTAGAACAGCAAGTTTTGCTTCATCAAATTGAACATAAGCAATGCGAGACATTAAATCTCCACCATATTGAGCTTGAGGATTGAGCCCTCCCACCGCTCCCAATTGCTCTCCACTGCTTAAGTCCATTAAGGTTCCCACAATGCTTGTGGTTCCAATATCAAACGCCATGCCATAGCAATGTTGAGAGGTGTCACCAACTTCGATATCAATGATCTCTCTGTTGAATGTCGTGACTGTCATCCGACCCTTCTCTTTTCTCAATGCGCCTGGTACTTTTCGTAAAATATCTAAAGATACGTGACGTTCAATATTTGATGGCAACTGAGATAAGATTTCTTCAAGATCAGCGGTCTGGTGGTGTTCCCCTTGGGGCGTACTTGCAATGACCACATGTTTTTTGACACCAGAGTCAATTTGCATTCGCCCATCTGCAACCAAACCAGCTTCAGCAGAAAGTATTTGAAAACCTGATTCAGCCTTGACCGGCATGGCCGCAACAGTGCAATCACTCATCGGCCGTGTTTGACAAGCTAATCTAAATCGCTCCTGAACTTCATCGTGACCCAGTTGCAATGTGTCTTGAAGTGTTGGAGGCGATAACTCACCAGAGAAAACCTTCACACGACAACTGCGACAGCGCCCTCTTCCACCGCAAGTGGCATCCATGCTCAAGCCCGCAAGATGTGCCGCATCAAGAAGGGTCATGTCAAGCTCTGACTTAACAGGACCGAGTTCTCCCGAGAGAGTTACAAACCGAACATTAAAGGCCATGGTTAAACCCAAGCTTCACGCTTTTCCTTAACCAGCCGATTGGCGAGTTTCACAGCCTCAATAGCATCTCGTCCCCAGCCATCAGCACCACAACTGTCTGCCCACTCTTGTGATGTAGGTGCACCACCAATCAAAATTTTGACTTTGTTGCGATGACCTGCTTTTTCAAACTCTTCAATCGTCACCTTCTGGTAGTAAACAGTTGTCGATAACAGCGCAGAAAAACCCACCAAATCTGCTTTATTTTCTAAAGCAGTAGAAATGAATTTATCTGGATGCACATCAGTACCCAAGTTAATCACATTGAACCCAGCATTTTCAAGCATGATGGTCACAATCGATTGTCCAATGTCGTGCATATCGCCAAGAACGGTTCCCATCACAAATGTACCAACAGGCTTTTCCTTTTTTGCAGCCAATAAGGGGCGTATCAACTTCAACCCCGCTTTCATCGCACGCGCAGTGATTAGCATTTCTGGAATGAAAATAATTTGAGCAGAAAACCGCTCACCTTGTACATCGAATCCAGGGAAAAGACCATCGTCTAAAATAACGCGTGGATTGATTCCAGCTTCAATTGCTTCTGCTACTCGCTTGTCAACAAATTGGTGATCTCCCTCTTCCACAGCCTCCCAAAGTGTTGACCACTCCCAACCTTGATGTACGCGCGTTTCCCAACCCGCAGGTTGCTTAAATACAGGTTCTTCCATTTCGGACATTTTTAAACTCCAAATAGTCAATGAATTAATTTAGTTCAACGGCCATTTGCCGTAGACACCGTAATCTTTTGCGGCCTCAAACATGGCCATGATGTTTTGAATTGGTACGTCAGCCATGATGTAGTGAGAAGGCGAGAAAATGTACCCGCTTCCAGGCCCTAACATTTGCATGCATTCCAGTACGCCTTTGCGTACATCTTCAACCTGCCCGCGCGGCAGAATTCTTTGCACATCGAATCCACCACAAAGTGCCAGATCTGCGCCGTATTTTGATTTGATAGCAGCTTTATCTTTCAAACCACCTGTGGGCTGCATGAGACCCGACAAATTGCTGCCTAACTCTAAGATATCTGGCAATATGGGGGAGTAGTCACCACAGGAGTGAAACTTAACAAAGACTTCAGGATTTTCTTTCCTGAAAGCATTGAACATGTGCTGCAGTCTTGGCTTTGCTAATTTACGCCACATTTTGGGAGACAGCATCATTGATTGCTGAGCACCCACATCATCCCCCATGCGAATCATATCGGCCCCCTCTTTGATCGCATTGATGCCAAGTGCCGTGTAATACTCAGTTAAACCGTCCAAGACCCCGTCAATCAAATCAGGTTCATCGGCAGTCATCAAGAAAAAGTTTTGAGTTCCAACGATATGAGCATATGCAGCCTCAATCAACGAAGATGAGAGATCCACAATAATAAAATAATCTTTCTTGTACTTCTCGCACAGCGCTTTAATGGGGTCAAGCAACCTGCGATCGTTCGGATCTGGCCATTTCATGGCCCGTAACTCTTCCATCGAAGTAACAGGATGAGACTTCGGAAAATTTTCTGGAACAACTTTTGCCGGCCCCCAAAATTCTTGGGTCTTTTTAAATTCAACTTCCTCTTCGTGTGTACGACCCTCCAAACCGCTCTTGCCATAACCCACACCAAAGTGGTTGTACCAAGTCTCGCCTATCGCGATCGGGCGATGCGAGAACTCAGCATTGATACCAATTTGATAAATGATTGCATCATTTCCTAGGCGAAGCTCTAGTGAAGGATCATGGCCCAAGCCTGTGCCAGTTTTTTCTACGCCATAGATGCGAGCAATTTTCTCCTTGGCTTCATGCTTCATTCTGTATAAAACAGAAACGCGGTCCACTTTCTCGTGGCGCAGAGTACGGATAAATCGTTCGCGTGGTATGAGTTCTTTCATGTGTGTCTCCTATTGGTTTTGATTTAAGCAGCTGCAACTGTTGCTGCCTTCTTGGCTTGTGCAGCAAGCGCACGTGTGTACTTCAGGTACTTCACCGAATATTCATCTTTGCCTGTCAATGCATTGGCTGCAAACATAAAATCATTGAACTCGCGTGAGGGGTTCATGATGGGATCAATCATCAATGAGTCACAACCTGCAATGATCGAAAGAGCTACAAAAGTGAAGTTCAAGGTTTTGCGCTCTGGCAAACCAAAAGACACGTTGCTGTGACCACCAAATATATGCACATCGGGGTACTGCTCACGAATGGTGCGAACAGCGTCAAGGTAGTGCCCACCAAAATCAGGGCCTGCACCAATGGGGAAAACCAACGGATCCAAATAGCGGTCATCCATTGGAATTCCGCCCTTGTCCATCAAGTCCATGCAGCCAACCAAATTCAATACGCGCTGCTCGGCGTTTTGTGGCATGCCGTTTTTACCACTGGCATTGGCAAAAAGGATTGCATTGCGGTCCCTGGCCATGTCCACCAGTGTTTGCCGCCCCTCTTCAAGATTCACAGAGTTGATTGCAGGACGCCCCTTTGAAGCATCATGCGCCTCTAGTCCGGCGCGGATGGTTTCAGGGTCAGACGAATCAATTGCCAAAATGGAGTCAGTGATGCCCTGAGAAGTTTGCACCAACCACCTCATCCATTCTTTTCTCTCTTCAGGGTAAACAGACATTTCGTCCACACACAAGTCAATAATGTGCGCGCCATGTTTTTCCTGATTTTTGATGGCCCAACCAATGTAGTGCAGGTCCTTTTGACGGCAAGCTTCAGCAACGTGCGGGATATTAAATCCAAGTCGTTTATTGGCTTCCTGAGGGATGGTGCCAGTGACATCCAAAACCCTCTTGTTACCGTCTAAATCTGTGTAACCGATCCCAACCTTGCCGTCTTGCTGTATCACCTTGGGACTGGTGATCTTGATCTTGCGGGTCGCATTGAAGTTCTCACCAATAATGACCAACCCATCACCTGCTATAGACATACAAACTCCTTTAGTTGAAAGATTCAGACATGCTCGCCTGAAGTGAATGTGATTCGGATGGCGCAATGCCATACAAGCCCGACCTGGAAAGTTTGGGGTTCATTCCACAACTGCTCATAAGCGTCGCTGGAAGTGCAGCATCTCCAAACAGCTGAAAAAAGGCCGGGTGGTCCTCTAGCGGCCACTGCACTTGCTCTGCGCCAATTTGATAGGTGTAGCCTGGCCCCATGCGCGAACTCATTCGGTACCCACGCACATGTGCCTGCGATCGAACAAATTCCTTCAATTGCCGGGTTGCATCTTCAATGCACAGCCACCCGGCAGTCTCCAGCAACACCGCCTCTAACAAGTCACCGCCTTCTGCCAAATCGATGATGGTCTGACTCAAAGGTGTACCGCAAGACATCACAAACGGCATCAATTCGACACATCCTGCCAATTTGCTCTGAAACGCAGGGCTGCTCAGGCGCGCCCCGGACTCTAGTTGTATGCCTTGAGCATCGAGTAACTGAACACGCAAAAATTTATAAGCGATTCGAGGCTGGGTCAATTTTTCTGCACGTCGAGCCATCTCTTGAGCTGCACCAACGATCGCTGGGCGTACTCGCGACATGCTGGAGTACCCCTGCATGCGCAAGATTTTTTCATGGTTCAAAACGGGCGCATTGGGCTCAAAGAAATGCACAGCCGTCTCCCGCAATCCATTCTTCACTTCGAAGAATGGCTCATGAAGGGCAGTTGCCGGAATCATGTTCATTTGCATGGTGGGATTAGGCTCCAATTCATAACCCAAGAATATATTATTAATCCGGGCTCTGGTTATGCGCTCGGCGCAGGTTAGCTCTGCGCAATTGCATGGGCTCGAATTGCCTCATACTGGGCCTCAAATTCCGCAGCAACCTCTTGGGCAACCTGCGCAGCACTTCCTTCGCGTTCTTCTTTAGATCCCTTATTCCAACCCGCCAGATAGTCGTCGGCAGAGTCTTGTTTCCGCTTGCTAGCGATGATGTCAATGAGCTCTAGAAACCTCTGGCTCAGCGGCTCTCGATGAGGTTTTTGCCCGGGGGCTTTGGCATCGACTTGGGATGGAATTTCTTGCCAATACGTCACTTGATAGGTGGCCACGGTTTCAATCTCCTTAAGGTTTAAAAGTTTTCGACTTCAATACAAGAATATACTGATAATATCCCAAAAACCAAACTTTATCCAAGAAATTTGCCACCCCGCAATTCCATCGAGCTTGAACACTGCATGAACAGACCGGTCAATTCCTCCCCCCATGAGCAAGAAGGTGCAGCGCTTTGCTACGCCATCGTTGGCGCGGGACAAGCGGGTGTGCAGGCGGCAATCACACTGCGAGAACAAGGGTTTTCAGGTCAGCTTGTGGTCCTTGGTGAAGAGCCGCAAGCCCCCTACATGCGCCCCCCTTTGAGTAAAAAATTCCTGTCAAAAGAGCTAGACGAAGATCGTCTTTTCTTTCGGCCTTTGTCTTTCTATGCACAAAATCAGATCGATTTACGCACTCGCGCTCAAGTCACCCGCATCGAGCGCGGGCACCAAACATTGCTGCTTCAAGATGGTCAAACCCTGCCCTACGACAAACTGCTGATTGCTACGGGCTCGAGGCCTCGCACATTGGGACTACCGGGTCAGGCGCACCCAGATGTTTTGTACCTTCGCACACTGGATGAATCCAAGACCCTGCAATCTCGCCTGACCACTTCAAAGCGCTTGGTAGTGATCGGCGGGGGCTATTTGGGTTTAGAGATCGCCGCAACTTCAGCCTTGGCTGGCATTGAGGTCACCGTGCTCGAGCGCGGGAAACGACTCTTAGAGCGCGTAACGACCCCCATCATTTCTCAGCATATGCATGGCGTCCACACAAAGCAGGGGGTCAAGGTGCAATGCGAAATGACAGTCACAGGGCTGACCTTTGACCATCACCGACTGCAATCTGTCGAGTGCAGTGGTCAGAGTTATCCCGCAGACATTGCCATAGTCGCCGTAGGCGCGGTACCCAATGATGAAATTGCCCGGCAGGCTGGCCTAGCTTGTGACGATGGCATTTTGGTCGATGAAGGTGCGCGCACATCAGACCCCCTCATTTTTGCTGCAGGTGATTGTGCTCGTCACCCCAATGCGTTGTTTTCCCGTCAAGTCAGGCTTGAATCAGTCCAAAACGCAGTGGACCAAGCAACTGTGGCCGCGATGAACATGATGGGGCACAACGCAATCTACAGGCGCGTTCCTTGGTTTTGGTCCCAGCAGTATGACCTCAAGTTGCAATCAGCAGGTTTTTTTGCAGGCCATGATGAAATTCAAGAGCACGGCGATAAAAGCAAAGACAACTTTGCCCTTTTATATTACCGACAAGGAACTTTGATTGGCGTAGATGCCATCAACTCTCCAGCCCACTATCTGTCAGCCCGAAAATCGATCGGTGCCAGAGGTGAGCTAGCCACTCTCTCACGCAACGCGAGTTTATCGCCCTCCCAAATTTCAACTCAAATAACCAACTCATGAACCCTCAATCTCGCCCCATCATGTCCCCCGATGCAGCTTTATTTCTGCCCAGCCCCTATTTCGACAATGATCCGATTGGCCCCAAAATATATTTTTTCAAAAATAACAGCTTTGCCTGTTGGGATGTCAATGAAGAGAAACTATGCGAAGGCTACCCAAAGAGCGTCCGTGCTTCATGGCCTGGTCTGCAAGAGGCGTCTCCAGATACCAAGCTGCGAGCAGCCCTTCATGTGCCAGCGTGGGGCTCATTTGTATTTTTTCTTTTTGAAAATCAAAAGGAATTGGCAGTTTGGGACCTCCAGCAACACCGCCTCTTGGACGATCGCCTGAACATTGACATGGTCTTGCCTGGTGGTTTTACCGATGGTGATTTCACCCCCGTCTACTGCGAACTGTCTGACCGCACCCCTGTGATTTACGCATTCAAAGGCCATGACTACTTGAAGTGGAGCGTAGGCTCTCAATGGCCCGCCCAGTTGGAAGCTGGCTACCCCCATAAAACAGCAGCCGATTGGAAAGATGGGCTGGTCCTTGCACCTCGAACCGCGGTTTACCTTGAATGGACCACCCGCAGCAACGCGCATTCCAATCGAAAAATTTATTACTTCATGGGAGATCTTTATCTGCGCTGGGATGTGCCCTCCAACACCCGAAATTACCGTTTGGACATCGTTGCTGGCTGGAAAGGATGGCCTCAATTTGACTGAGCCATACGCAAAACGCCGAGGTGCTATTCCCAAATCACATGCGTGAGTCAAGTCTAAATTACCTACTATTGCGCTACTGAATAACGCATGATTTTTCATGCAGTCGCAAAGAAAGTAAGAAGCCTATGTCAGTAATTTCAGCATTTGCAAGCCCCAGCGTAGAAGTCGACGCGTGCAAGGAAATTCGTGACTTCATGTCAGGATTCACTTTAGAGACCACCCCTGGTTCTGCTGCCAAAATTGCAGATTTTCGTGAGCATGTTCGGGCTGAAACACCGGTCTACATCACATTCTTGCCGGGCTCGAACTTTGATGATACGGTCGCTGTTGCCAAGCGTCTGCGCAATGAGGGCTTTGTGCCAATTCCCCACTTCGCGGCTCGCAGCATTCCGAACAAAACATTTCTTGAAAACGGATTAGAACGACTGCGGGACGAAGCCAATGTGTCTCGCGTCTTGTTAATCGGTGGAGCCGTTCCTACGCCTGTGGGTGATTTCAGCGACTCCATGCAATTGCTCGATACGGGTTTATTCGACAAATTTGGAATTCGCAGCATTGGGCTGGCTGGACACCCAGAAGGAAGTCCCGACATGTCAGATGAAGCCATCCGAGAAGCCTTGCAATGGAAAAATCAATTTTCCCACAGGACCGATGCGCATATGTATTTGGTCACCCAGTTCTGTTTTGAAGCCGCCCCCATCATTCAATGGGATCAACGTCTTCAGTCAGAAGGCAACAAATTGCCAATCTACATCGGCGTTCCTGGCTTGGCGACCATCAAAACATTGTTGGCGCACTCCAAAGCCTGCGGAATTGGCGCATCAATGACCTTCTTAACCAAGCAGGCCATGAACGTTGCCAAGTTGCTCACCGTGTCCGCGCCAGACCGGCTGGTGACTGAGTTGGCCGCATACAAAGCGCGCGACGCCAAATGCGGCATTGCCGGTGTTCACATGTACCCCCTGGGCGGGCTTAAGAAAACGGCCGAATGGTCCTATGCAGTTGCTGATGGAAATTTCGAACTCAATCGTAATAAAACAGGATTTGAAGTCGAGTTGACCGCATAATATATTGTGTTGATTGAGGACTGCTTGCCGCCGTGGATTCACGGCGGATCGCATTTCTTCTCTTTAGGCACCGCAATCACCTCGATAGACTTTTGACAGCAGTCTAAAATTTTTTACCTAAGAGCAAGAAAGCGGATTACATGTCAAATCTGAAAGTTGCAAAATCGCCTGAAACACAGCTTGCGCCAGGCACTTTCCGCTTAACTCGGCGAGATCTGGTCAAAGCAACAGGCGTGGGGGTTTCAGGTTGCATGCTGGCAAGCGTTGCGGGTGCTGCCGCTTCACAAGCCACACCCTCTTCCAGCCCACCTTATCCCGAACTGCGAATTGCGCAAGTCAATGAGCTGAAGGTTGATGCCCCCGTGCAATTCAATTACCCCGACGACTCATCTCCAGCAATTTTGATCCGCCTTAGCCAAGGCGGTGCTCCAGGCGGCGTTGGGCCCAACAATTCAATTGTTGGTTTCTCGCAGTTGTGCACCCATAAAGGTTGCCCAGTTCAATACAAGGCGGAGCGAAAACTTTTAATTTGCCCTTGCCATTGGAGCAGTTTTGATCCGACAAAATCAGGACAAATGGTAATTGGTCAAGCTAGCCAAGCATTGCCGCAAATTCGCTTGCGAGTCACTGGCAATTCTATTTTTGCAATCGGCGTCGATGGCCTGATTTTTGGCCGTCATACCAACATGCTCTGAGCTCGTGGAACGCGCACCTCTCCCGCCCAATGACGCCCAGCGGTTCAATACTGTCTGTCAGTTTTGCATCGTTGGTTGCGGCTACCAAGTCTACAAATGGCCTTTGGCAAGAAGCGGCGGACCGCATCCCAGCGACAATGCATTTGGCTTAGATTTCCGCAAGGCCCAACCCGCCTTTGGAACCTGGGTTGCGCCGATCAATCACAGAGTCGTCACAGACAAAGATGGGAGCCGGCACCATGTCGTGATCCTGCCTGATCAGGCTTGCCGCGTCAACGATGGCATGGCATCTGTCAGGGGTGCTGGGCTTGCCAGCACGTTGTATGCGCCTGATCAGTCAACACGCGTTCGCCTCTCAACCCCACTGCTTAATCAGGGGCAAGCCCTTGCACCTGCAAAATGGGATGATGCCGTTGAATTAGGTGCGCGTGTCATCAAGGCGGTTTTAGACCGTTGGGGTGCAGATGCTGTGGGCATGAAATTTTTTGACCATGGTGGCGGTGGCGGTGGTTTTGAAAACAACTGGGCTGTCGGTCGCTTTTTCTTCACTGGCATTGGCACACGCACCGCTTCAATTCACAACAGACCCGCCTATAACAGCGAGGTCCATGCCGCTGGTGATGCGGGCGTAGCTGCCTTGACCAACTCTTACCTTGATGCTCAGTTGGCAGACACGCTTTTCATTGTGGGTGCCAACCCATATGAAACGCAGTCCAACTATTTTCTTGCGCACATGGTTCCCAACCTTCAAGGAGCCACTCTGGAAACGAAGCGAGCCAGTTTCCCTGGAGAACCCGTTGAGGCCGCAAGAATCATCATCGTCGATCCACGCAAAACAATGACGGTTTCAACTTCAATAGCTGCTGCGGGTACTGACCGTGTGTTGCATTTGCAAATTGAACCGGGCAGCGACATCGCATTGCTCAATGCAATTGCGCGAGTTGCCGTACACAAACGTTGGCATGATGTGGGTTTTATTCGAGAACGCACTGAGACACAAACTTATGAAGCCTACCTTCGGTCATCTTTAGGCGTTGACCGGCCAATTGATGAATTTTTGAAAGAGGCAGCACGCACCACAGGTTTAACGGTGGCGCAAATTGAAAAAGCTGCCTCCTGGATCGCATCACCCAAAGCAGGAGGTGCTCGCCGACGCACTTTGCTGCACTATGAAAAAGGCTTGATTTGGGGTTTGAAAAATTACGAAAACATTGCAGCCATAGTTGACCTTGGACTGCTTACAGGCAACGTAGGCAAACCTGGTACAGGCATCAGTCGGCTAGGCGGACATCAAGAGGGATATGTGCGCCCTCCATATCCCGGAGGTCGACCAGCACTGAACGTTGACGAAGCATTGCGCCGCGGCGAAGTCAAATGCTTCTGGATCGGAGGTTGCAACCCCGTTCTGACAACCTCCAGAGCCGCAGCCTTTGAACAAAACCTGAAAGAGCGTGGCGCTATCGTCAATGAAGCATTGCTTGCCACCGCCAATGCTCCCGTGGAACGACGGGTAACTGCAGTGATTGAGGCTTTGAAACGGGGTGGTATGTTTATCTTGGGTCAAGACATCTACTTGACCGAGAGTATGAAACATGCGCATCTGGTCTTACCGGCTGCGCAATGGGGCGAAACCAACCTGACATCTATCAATGGCGAACGCCGCTTGCGCTTGTATCCCAAATTCATGGACGCACCAGGCGATGCAATTGCCGACTGGGCCATCTTGGCCCGCTTTGCCAAAAAACTCCGCACGCTTTATTTGGCAGACAAAAATCCTTTGATGGCCAATCGATTCATGGATTTTGACTGGCGAACAGCTGAAGATGTTTTTATTCATGCCCGCTACACCTTCAAAGGGGATGGCAATGATGGCATCGAAGGCTATGCGGGTGTGACCTATGATCTGCTTCGAAAACTGGGCAACAACGGCATTCAAACGCCAGTCAGACTGGTCGCCGGAACACCCGTGGGGACTGTGCGAATGCACGAAGATGGTCGATTTTCAACCCCCTCTGGAAAAGCACGATTTATACCTTCGCCACAACCGTGGCCAGGCTATGCCGCTGCCGTTACAGCGCAGCGAAAAAAATATCGCTTTTGGATCAACAATGGGCGATCCAACCACATTTGGCAAACCTCCTACCACCACAGGCACATTCCGTTTTACAACGATCGCTTCCCTGCCCCCTATTTAGAAATGAATGCTCACGACGCCAAAAGTTTGGGCATCCAATCGGGTGACATGGTTGAGTTGCACAATGATGTGGGTACTGTACAAGCAATGGCTTTTGTCACGGATGCTGTCAAAAAGGGCCACACTTTCATGTTGTTTGGCCAACCCAGAGGCGCTGCTGGTGATCTGATTTCAGAACACGTTGACCCCAGTACAACCATACCCTACTACAAGGGCGTTTGGGCGGATATCAAACGTATCGGTCCAATGCCGGAGAGTGCGCGAAAGTCCAGCTTGGCTCCCACCAATATTGCTGAATAAATGTCAAATCGGCGCCTCATTTTTCGTATTTCCAAAATAATCAGCATCAGCTTGTGTGCTCTGATATTGATCGCCTGTGAGCTTGTCGCACCTGGATCGAGTTCACCTGCCGATTCATTTGAAAATCAACAGCTCAGTGGTCACGACTTTAGTGGCGCAAATTTGGCTGGGTCCAAATTCGATGGTGCTATTCTTGTGGGTGCAAATTTTGTGGGTGCCAATTTAAAAGGCACATCCTTCAAAGGCGCTGATTTGCGTGAAGCTTATTTGCGCGAAGCCAATGCACAGGGAGCAGACTTCACTGATGCAATTTTGGCAGGCGCCGATCTAACCCGATCTCATTTGAAACAAGCACGCCTTGACGGTGCAGATCTGACACTTGCACGCATGGATTCTTCTAATTTGGAGCAGGCCAGCCTTCGAAGAGCTTTCATGCCTGGCGCAAGTTTGATCAAAGTCCAAATGAGCGATGCCAACTTTGAAAATGCATTTTTACAATCTACTGTGTTGACACAATCTGTCATGAAACGAGCCATTCTGAAGGGCAGCATGTTAGGCGCAATGGGGCTTGCCCAGCAGGGTCCTACTCCAGCCAAAATGGCAGGTGTTGACTTGCAACAAGCAGACCTTTCTGGCGCAGATTTGACAAGCGTGAACCTGAGCGAATCAAACTTAGATGGCGCGAAATTTATTCAAACTAAGCTCGATCACGCCAACCTAACTTGGGCGCACGCTCGAGGGGCTGATTTCAATCAAGCGAGCATGTCTTGGACACGCGCTTACGGACTAGACCTCAGTGAGGCCAAGTTAGACGGCGCCATCCTAATGCAAACCCAATTTGAAGGCGCCAATTTAACGAACGCATCATTTCGTGGTGCACAATTGGTCAACACAAATCTGAATCAGACTCAACTCAAAGGTCTGATCACTCAAGGCATACAAGTTCACCATGTCTTGAGCTATGGCGCTAAAAATACCCCGCCTGAAGTCGCACCGCCGAGGTTGCCATGACGGTTTTCAAAAAAGAGGAAGAAGCCATGCCCAATCAATTGCTTGAATCTCAACCCCTTTCCGACCCAAAATCCTTAGCCCCGGAAACCAACGATACCGTTTCGCACGCAAGTAAAAACGCGTTATCGCGCGCCATGTTGGGTGAATTTGTTGGCACCTTTGTGCTTGTTTTTTTTGGCGTTGGTGTCGTCAATGCTGCCGTAGTCACAGGCGCGCAAGTAGGTCTTTGGCAAGTTGCTGTTGTTTGGGCAATTGGTGTTAGTTTGGGTATTTTCTCCTCCAATGCGTTATCTGGGGCGCACCTGAACCCTGCAATCACTTTGGTTTCAGTAGTCTATGACCGCTTTCCAATTGGCCGCGCCATCTCCTATGCCTTTGCACAAGTCGCAGGCGCAATGGCGGCATCTATGGTTTTGTATGCCATGTTTGCAGAATCTATTTTAGAGTTTGAACGACGACATGGACTGCTTCGGGGTGGCCCCGCGAGCGAGCGCAGCGCCATGGTATTCGGAGAGTATTTTCCCAATCCAGCAGTTTTTGGAACTGCAGAAGACGCATGGCGAATTGTCGGTCTGCAAGGTGCTTTCACAGCCGAAATGGTTGGCACTGCCATGCTCGCCTTCATCATTGCAGCAGTTACCCACGAACGAAATCAAGCAAAACCTCCTGCAGCCGTTCAGGCGATCATGATAGGTTTAGGTGTTGCCGCAATTATTTCAGTCATTGCTCCGTTAACACAAGCGGGCCTGAACCCTGCACGCGATCTCGGCCCGAGAATAGTTTCATGGTTCCTAGGCTGGGGTGAGATCGCCTTTCCTGGACCACGCGGTGGTTGGTTGAGTGTGTACATCATTGCCCCCATGTTGGGCGCATTGATTGGCGGCGGTCTTTACCGACTTATGGCAGGACATTTTTTAGACCCAGCGCCCGAAAGCTCATGATCCATATCTCTGGGCTCGCAGACGAGTCCAAAAAAATTTCAATATGGCGCAAA
The DNA here is from genome assembly GCA_947487595.1 of Actinomycetota bacterium. Lineage (GTDB taxonomy): Bacteria > Actinomycetota > Actinomycetes > Nanopelagicales > Nanopelagicaceae > Planktophila. The sequence goes on along the minus strand of CANKXJ010000006.1, from coordinate 5,061 downwards.
CAAACTCGCAAAGATTTAATCGATCTAAGGCTACAAGCAAGTGCGCGTGACCGGCGCATCTGGAGTCGGCAGATAGGTCAATTTTTGAATCACCTCTTACCCAATCCTGAGGGCCAAGTCTTAGGATTTTGTTGGCCATATCAAGGTGAACCCAACGTACTCAGCGTAGTTCACCGATGGATTGAACGAGGAGGCGTAGCTGCCCTTCCTGTCGTTGTTCAACAACAAGCACCTATGGTCTTTAGGCCGTGGCATCCAGCCTCGCCAATGACCACCGGCGTTTATGGTATTCCGATTCCAATTGATGAAACTCAAGTGCACCCTGATGTTCTGTTGATTCCTCTAACCGGGTTTGATAAATTCGGTTTTCGACTTGGTTACGGTGGTGGTTTTTTTGATAGAACTGTGGTGTCATTGGATCCGCGTCCAAGAATGATTGGTGTTGGCTTTGAGCTGTCACGGCTAGCTTCTATCAATCCTCAGCCTCATGACCAACCCATGAATTTAATTGTGACTGAATCAGGAATTTTCAATCCTTGAAATTTTCAGTTCACTGACCCTCGATTGGGTACCGGTTGAAAGCTTTATAAAAGACCTCTCCCACTTCGTGACTGCCGGATATGGTGACATCCAGATTTTTTACCAGTCCGTCTGAGACACCATAAATCCAGCCATGCACAGCCACTTTCTGACCTCTACCCCAAGCGTCTTGCATGACATTTGACAACGCCACGTTACCAACTTGTTGAATCACGTTCAACTCGCACATGACATCTTCGAGCTCAGCTTGCGGCAAATGGTTCAAAAGTTTGCGATGGCTTAGTCGAACATCTTGCACATAGCGCAGCCAATTGTCTGCCAAGCCAATTCGAGTGCCTCGAATGGCGGCAAGTACACCGCCGCAGCTGTAATGCCCCACCACCATGATATGTTTGACTTTGAGACTGTCTACCGCATACTGAATGACCGACAAAGCATTCAAATCAGAATGAACCACCAAGTTGGCCACATTGCGGTGTACAAACACTTCTCCTGGATCAAGCCCCATAATTTGATTGGCTGGCACACGACTGTCAGAGCAACCTATCCATAAATATTTAGGTGAGTGTTGTCGGGTAAGTTTCTGAAAAAATCCGGGCTGCTCTCGCTCCATCCGGGCCGCCCAATCACGGTTGTTGTCAAAGAGATGAGAAAGACTATTCAAATTCATTCACTCATTGTAGTCACTTGATTAAACCTTATTGATTAAAGTACAAGCAAACGTAATTGCTAACGATAACATCGCCAAGTTAACCGCCAATAATTTGCAACAAATGCACTACGGTGTCCTCGGCGATGTTGGCGTTCGCCGATACCCCGATATGCCAGTCGCCGTTACGCAATTCGAATCCCGCGCTTGCCTGCGCTGCGAAGTAGTTTGTAGATGTGTGCATGCCGTTTTGATGACCACCCTATTTGCTCAACATTTGCTGTGGCAACCAGGTAATTAAAACAGGGAATGCAATTAACAAGCCTAGTACGATCAGCTCAAGTCCAATAAATGGCATGACTCCGCGGACAACATGTCTGAACGTGGTTTTTTCATCTACGGCGCTCATTACAGCGAATAGATTCATACCTACTGGTGGTGTTATTACCGAAATCTCGACCAGCTTCACCAGCACAATGCCGAACCATATGCCGTCGATACCAAGACGCTGAGTGATCGGATATATGAACGGTAGCGTCACCACCATCATGGATGTGGTGTCCAGAAAGCACCCGAGCACCAGATAGAAAACGCTTGCAAGAATCAAGAACTCAACAGGATTCTGAGTTATTGACGTAATGACATCTACGATGCCATCGATCATTCCGAGAACAACCAGCATGCGCGAAAAAATCAGACCACCAATCAATACCGCAAAAACGATGCAACTCACTGTGGCTGAGTCGAGCAATGCGGCGCCAAGCTCGCTGCGAACCTTGCTGCGCAGGCGGAGCACGAAAATAACGAACACACCAAAAGCACCCATTGCGCCGGCAGCTGAAGGCGGAAAGACACCTAAATAAATACCTCCCAGCACCAGTGCCACCAACACCACCACACTCCAAAGCCACTTAATGGCCTTTAACTTTTCGCGTAATGGAACTGGAGCACCAAGACCTGGTGCTAAATCTGGACGAATGCGAACCATGATCATAATTCCGACCATGTACACCGCTGCGGTAAGTAGTCCTGGAATAATGCCGGCAATTAGCAATTGGCCTACCGATTGTTCGGTAAGAATGGCGTAGATCACCATGGTGATTGAGGGTGGAATCATCGCTGCGAAGCTTCCTGCAGCAGCGATCGCGCCGATCGATAAACTGCGCGAGTAGCCGTACTTTAACATTTCGGGAAAAGCAAGTCGTGTGAAGACGACTGCATTCACGATAGTTGAACCTGAAATCGCCGCAAAAACTGCTGATCCTACGATCACTGCTTGGTATAGCCCACCCTTGAATTGGCGCAGCCAAACGTCGGCAGCCCGGAATACTTCTTCGGTTATTTTCGAGCGTTCTGCAAGCACCCCCATCAAGACGAACAGCGGCAGTACCGCAAATGCATAATTTGCAGTGACTGCATATGGCAAACTTGACAACTGGCCGGCCAGGAAGTCCATGCCAGGGCCAAGCGCCATACCCAAGATACCGGTCGCTGCAAGTGCAATACCTACAGGTACGCTGAGCGCTAACGCCACAAAAAGCAGAGCGATACAAAGACAGCCCAATATAGTGAAATCCATCATGAGCTTTCCTATGCCGCGCGGCGCAGTGCCGCAGCAGTACCTGCAAAACACTGGATGGCCATGAGCGCGGCGCCAAGACCCAAGGCCAACTTGGATGGCCAAAGGGGAAAGCGCACAAGGCCGGCAGTCAGCTCACTGATCTGCCAACTGGTTGCGGCTTCCTTGCATCCATACCAAGCGATCACCACGTAAACAACGCAACTGAGAAATTCAGCCAGCATGTCCAGAATAGCTCGCCCTCGCGGCCCCATTCGCTCGGTAAGCAGTTCAACGCGTATTTGTTTTCCCTCGCGCTGACTCAAAGCCAGCGCGAGAAAGATGCTTGCCACCATTAGCGCCTCCGTGAGTTCATATGCGCCTTGCAATGGGGTGGCAAATGCAGCAGTACCAATTACATCCACGGCACCAACCAACATCATTCCGAGTACCGAAATTGCAGCACAAAACGCGGCGGTGCGTTCTATATGAAGCAATGCGGACCTTGATTTTTGCTCTTCGGTTCCGCGCTGAGTCACTTAACGCTTTCCAGGACTTCTTTCCAAATAGAAATCATCTTGGCTGCGTCAGCCCCTTTTCCGGCCTTTTCTTGTGTTGCAATAAATTCTGCAAAGAAGTCTGGCAGAGAAGCCTTCCATTTTTGGCGATCCGCTTCGGAAAATGGATGAAATTTTACGCCACGGTTTTTAAGGTCATCTCTGGCAATTTTTTCTGCAGCAATAGTGACCTCCATATCGCGCTGGTTTGCTTCGGCAGAAACTTCCAACATTATTTTCTGGTGTTGTGGCAAAAGCTTTTGCCAGGCTGCCTCGCCAATCCATACACCCCAGCTAGGGCCGAGCCACAACGTGACATCCGAGATATTTTTCGCCACTTCAAATATCTTGTATGCCATGACCAGATCTACTGAAAATGGTGCGGCGTCTATTACGCCTCTGCCTAGGCCCTCATATATCTCTGGCAAAGATAAGGTAATTGGTGTCATGCCTTGGGCTTGTGCCATGCGTGGCATGTCGCTGCCCCAAGTGCGAATCTTTTTGCCTTTCAGGGCGTCCAGATTGGTCAATGGCTCCTTTGATACAAGCAGGTAGGGGTTGAGATGGTGAAAGAAAAGTGTACGAACACCATTAGCCTTTGCCTCGGCAGCAAACGCCGGAACCTCTGCCGCCAAACGCCTCATCAACGCATTTGCTTGAGTCACGGTCAACATCGCCATCGGAATCGAGTTGGGTGCTGTGTGAAACGGTAGTTGCGTGGGGAAATATGCAGGTGACATCGCACCCATTTCAACTGCACCTTTCTGCATTAACGACAAGTTCTCGCTGGCCTTGCCGAGCCCTTCGGCCCAGAATATCTTGATCTCAACTTCACCGGCTGTGCGACGTTTAACTTCATCGGCAAACCATTGATCAACCTTTGAACCAGCCGTAGTCGCTGGCCATTGAGAATTGAGTTTTAGGATTGTCTTTGCTGAGACCGGAAGTGATGCGATCAATGTGAAACCTGCCAAAAATACGGCAAGAAGTGTTCGACGCAATTCATTTTTCATGATGTCTCCTGGGTGGTTTGATGTAGGCTAGGCAATATTTCTCAACTCTTTTCGGCTGATTTTCTCGGTGCTGGTGAGATAAAAGCTCTCCACAAATTCAGAAACTATGACTCTGAAATATGATTGATGTTCAGAGTGTGAGTTTCTATACATTGACCATCCGTCGCCACTCGGGGAAACCCCTTTTTAGCCAGCCTGGTTATGCACTGAACGCATGACAGCTATGCATTAATTTTTGAAAATAAAAAAATGCAGGCGAAGGATATTTTATGACGCGCAGCCCAAGGAAACCTCTTAACGCAGAGTCACGATCCAGCAATCTTTTGTGTCTTTATCTACTATTTGTTGCCAATGCAGTCGATTTTCAAAAACCTGAGAAAGTGCATTGTGCGTATCAGCTTCATGAGCAAATCCGTCATGTATCAAAAATCCTTTACTCATGACCCACAATCGATCTGCCTGCAAGGCAAGATTTAATTCATGCAATACGCTTATCACAGAAGTGCCCTGCACGGTCAGACAGCGAATCCACTCCAACCAGTCTGCTTGGTGGGGCAAGTCAACACCAGCCAAGGGCTCGTCCATCAAAATCACATCTGCTTGAACAGACAGTGCACGGGCCAAAAGTACGCGCTGCCGCTCCCCACCAGAGAGTTGCCCTAAACTTCGCGAACGCCAGTCCCAAGCATGTACCGTTCTTAAAGCAACCTCAACAACTTGTCGGTCTTTAGGGCTAGGCGATTC
>CANKXJ010000005.1 GCA_947487595.1 Actinomycetota bacterium | reverse complement strand
GGGCTGGCCTTATCGGTCACTCCATCGGATTGGCTCTTGCAGCCAAAAACATAGCTGTCGAAATGATTGACGTGGATAGCAGTAATCAGGCGTTGGCTCAGGATTTAACAGGGGCAGTCTCAATTTCCGAGCCGGAGCTAATTATTCTGGCAACGCCGCTCAGAGCCCTTTCCCAGGTCATAAAAGAGCAGTATGCCCTAAACCCAAACTCGACGTTTATGGATGTATGCAGCGTAAAAGTAGAACCTCTAGAAAAGGTTAAGGCATCAGAGCTTCCTTTGAGGCAATTTGTAGGCACTCACCCAATGGCTGGCCGCGAAGTCGGGGGAGCAGAGTCAGCTCGCGCCGATCTCTTTCTTTCCAGGAGTTGGATCATCACACCAGATTCTAAAACCGATCCCGAGGCCATATCCAAAGTTAAGGCGTTGATTCAACTCCTAGGGGCATCCTGGGTCGAACTAGATGCGGCTTCTCATGATGCAGCCGTAGCCAGAGTTTCTCACCTGCCGCAGATCACCGCCACACTCTTGGCGGGCTCACTTCATGGTGTTGCCCCTGAATGGCTAGATCTAGCTGGAGCTGGTCTTCGCGACACCACACGCATTGCTGCATCAGATGAGAATTTATGGAAAGAGATCATTAATTCAAATTCTCAAGAGATAAAAGCGTTGCTCACCAATTTGCATAAGGAATTAGGCGCAATGATTGATGCGGTTGATGATCAAGACAAGATTGCAGCATTTATGCGAAAAGGTCGTGATGGACGCAATCTGATTCCAGGTAAACACGGTGGAAAAGCGCGCCAATACACCTACGTACCAATTGTTATTGATGATAAGCCAGGACAATTGGGGGCTATCTTTAATGAATGCGCCGCAATGTCAGTAAACGTTGAAGATTTAGTAATTGAACACTCGCCAGGACAACTCAATGCCCTAATTACTTTGGCACTTTCTGCAGATGATGCCGTTAAGTTATCGAATCATCTCTCATCGATCGGGTGGAACGTTCATCCGATCCGTAAATAGAAGTAGGCTCATCACATGGGCATAGTCGTAGCAATTGATGGCCCGAGTGGCGCAGGAAAATCGAGTACGTCTAAAGCAATTGCAATTCGTGCTGGTTGGAATTATTTAGATACTGGTGCGCTGTATCGCGCTGTCACGTGGGTTGCATTAGAAAATAATTGCATCAAAGCTGCAGAGATTCTTAAGGCACTTAAGAGTGCACCGATCAGGTTCGTCTCCGATCCGAATTCTCCAGACGTATTTGCCGGTGACACACAGATTACTCATGCTATTCGTGGAACATCGGTAACTGAGAATGTGAGTCGAATTAGCGCAATGCCTCAGATTCGTGAAGAGCTCTTAGGAATACAGCGCAAGATTATTTCGCAGGCTCCTCGTGGAATAGTTGTTGAAGGACGCGACATTGGAACGGTAGTAGTACCAGATGCAGCCCTAAAGCTCTATTTAACAGCTGATTTAGAGGCTCGTGCACTTCGTCGCGAAAGTGAGACAGATGATAAAAGCGTTGATGTTAAGAGCTCACTAGAAAACCGCGACTCTATTGACTCTACTCGCATAGTTTCCCCGCTAGCTATGGCATTTGATGCCGTTGAAGTGGACTCAACAAATTTAGATCTTGATGAAACCGTTGAACGAATTTGGGAGCTACTACGTCAACGCTCCCTTCTTGGATTACCAATCGTTGCGATTCTAGGACGCCCAAACGTAGGCAAATCAACTTTGATAAACCGATTCCTTGGGCGACGTGAGGCAATTGTCGAAGACACACCTGGTGTTACACGCGATCGTATTCAGTATGAATGTGAATGGGGCGGGCGTCGTTTCATCATTATGGACACCGGCGGTTGGGAAGCTAAACCCGATGGCATTTCTGTTCAAGTTAGTGCTGGTGCTGAGATTGCAATGCAGGAAGCTGATGTATTGGCATTTGTTGTTGACGCGCAAGTTGGTGCATTAGATGAAGATGATATTTTGGTGCAGCATCTGCGTAAAGCGAAGAAACCTTTGATTTTGATTGGTAATAAAGTCGATGGTGAACGAGAAGAATCTGAAGCACATGGTTTGTGGTCATTGGGTTTAGGAGAACCATATTTTGTTTCAGCATTACATGGCCGTGGTTCAGGAGATCTACTTGATCATATTGTCGCCGAACTTCCTGAAGTTGGGGGAGCACAAACACAAGATGGTTATCGCAAGGTTGCACTTATTGGTCGACCAAATGTTGGTAAGTCATCGCTACTCAACGCTTTAGCTGGTGAGAACAGATCTATCGTCGATGATGTCGCGGGAACCACAAGAGATCCTGTTGATGAGTTGATTGAATTTGGTGGATCGATCTGGAGATTTATCGACACGGCAGGGTTAAAAAAACGTGCTAACCAGGCATCTGGTACTGATTACTACGCATCTCTTCGAACACAGACAGCGCTCGAGCGCTGCGAGGTGGCAGTCGTCGTGCTGGATGCATCAGAGCCAATCACCGAGCAGGACTTGCGCGTGATTACGATGGTGGAAGAGGCCGGTAAAGCCATGGTCATCGTGATGAATAAGTGGGATTTAGTTGATGAAGATCGCCGGGATCTATTGGACCGGGAGATAGATAGACATCTTGATCAAGTGGAGTGGGCACAACGAGTAAACGTGGCTGCCAAGACAGGATGGCACCGAGATCGCTTGGCCCCAGCTCTGCGTACCGCCCTTGATAGTTGGGAAAAGCGTGTTCCAACGGCCAAGCTCAACTCATTCTTGGGAGCCCTCATAGGAGCGACTCCACCTCCAGTTCGCGGAGGCAAGCAACCAAAGGTCTACTACGCCACCCAAGCGGGAATCGCTCCACCGAAATTTGTAGTCTTTTCTAATGGCTGGATTGAGGCTTCATATCGTCGCTTTATAGAACGAAGATTGCGTGAGGAGTTCTCATTTCCTGGCACTCCAGTGCAAGTGGCGATCAGGGTTAAAGAGCGGGAGTAAAGAATGAATTCATCGCTTCTTTCAATTCCAAATGCTTTAACTTTTCTACGATTTTTAGGTATCCCACTTTTTGTCTATCTGACTCTTTCTATTGAGGCAGATGGGTGGGCGATCGCAGTTTTAGCTATCGGTGGAGCCACCGATTACTTCGATGGCAAGTTAGCTAGAGCCTGGAATCAGACTTCTCGCTTTGGAGAGTTGGCCGATCCAGCAATAGATCGTCTATATATTGTGACGATTCTGATTGTCTTTTTGATTCGAGACATCGTTCCAGCTTGGATTATCGTCTTACTTATCGCCCGCGACCTTTTGCTAGGCGTGATAACTCTGATGATGAAATCTAAAGGGTTGGCTCCCTTTACTGTGACCTATCTTGGCAAGGCTGCCACTTTCAATCTTATGTATGCCTTCCCATTTTTGCTATTAGCCAAAAGTGATACATCTCTCGGAACTATCGCCTTTGTTTTAGGTTGGAGCTTTGCCTTATGGGGGATTGCCCTCTACATTGCGACAGGTATAAGTTACGGACGCGAAGGATTTTCGCAGATGAGAGGAACACGTGTCATTAATCCCTGAAGGTTTGCACTACACAAAAGAGCATGAGTGGGTAAGTGCAACTGGGAATCTCTACACAATGGGAATTACTGACTTTGCACAAGAAGCACTCGGTGACATCGTCTATGTCCAACTGCCAAAAATTGGCGAAACGTTAACTGCCGGCAAAGTCTGTGGTGAAATTGAATCCACAAAGTCAGTATCTGAGATTTACGCAGCCGTTAGCGGCGTTGTCAGTGAAATTAACGGCGCACTTTCCCAAACTCCAGAGCTAGTCAACAGCGATCCTTATGGCGCGGGCTGGTTGGTTAAGGTTGAGGTCTCAGGCACGCCTTCCGACCTCATGGACGCCGCCGGTTACGGTCAGATTACCGCTTGACCAAAACCTCTCACCCCTTTAGTGTCATCCTCAGGTTGACGGTGAAGGAGGAGAGATAAGTGAAGGCAGAACAAAGGCCCAGCGAACTCACCAGCACTTTGCACCTAGGTCTGCGCACAACCAGTGATTCCTCAGCTGGAGCTCTCGATGAGTTTCTAGCTACTGTCCCAGCAGCAGATCGCAGCATTATCGAAGAAATCGCACAGTCAGCAGAAAAAGCGATGTTGATTATTAACCGTGGATCAAATCTTGGTTCTAGATTTTTGATTACTTCTCAAGGCGCAAGCATTGGTCGCTCTTCTTCCAGTGATATTTTCTTAGACGATGTGACGGTCTCAAGGTCACACGCAAAGATTGAAAGTAGCTCTTCAGGATTTTCTCTCAAAGACAGTGGTTCATTGAATGGCACTTACGTCAACAACTCTTCAGTAACAGAAATCGTTTTACATTCCGGAGATCAAATTCAAATTGGCAAGTTCCATCTGCTATTTGTTTCTGGCAGAAAATAATTAGGGGAGACTCACAATGGCAGTTCCAGCTCGCGCGTATCTGAGTATTGGTGAAGTACTCAACAGACTTCGTCCAGACTTTGCAGATATAACAATCTCTAAGATTCGCTTCCTTGAATCTGAAGGTCTGATTGAGCCGCAGCGAACACCATCTGGTTATCGCAAATTCACCACCTCTGATCTAGAACGTCTGCGCTATGTCCTACTTGCACAGCGCGACCAGTACTTACCTCTCAAAGTCATTAAAGATAATTTAGATGCAATTGATCGTGGCCTTGTTCCGGCGGCCAATGGGTCAGTTCCTGCACCGCGTCCAACTCTTGGTCTAGCAACTATTGATGGCGAGATGGCACCGAGTACCTTTGGTGAAGTCTCAGAGATGCGTCTGTCTCGAGATGAGCTATTAAAGAACTCAGGGCTCAAAGAAGATCAACTCGTTGAATTAGAAGGCTATGGCCTGATCACCATTCGTGGTCGGCACTATGACGGGGATGCACTTGCAATTGCTAAGGCCGTAACAGAGATGGCTGGCTTTGGAATTGAAGCGCGTCACTTGCGCTCATTTAAATCAGCAGCAGATCGTGAGATCGGTTTAATTGAACAGGTAATCACACCGCTCACTCGACAGAAGGGTGCTGATTCAAAGGCCCGTGCGCAAGAGGTGCAAAAGGAGATTGCCTCTCTTTCAATTCGTCTTCACGCAGCCCTTGTTCGCGGCGGACGTCATCGCCTTCGTTCATAACCAATGATGATTTCTATGGAGGTCATCGGCGTTCGAGTCGAAATGCCTTCAAATCAACCCATCGTTTTACTCAAAGAAATCGATGGAACACGATTCCTGCCTATCTGGGTGGGGGCTGTTGAGGCGACAGCTATTGCTTTTGCTCAACAAGGTGTTAAGCCCCCGCGCCCTTTGACTCACGATTTAACTCAAAACATTGTTGAAGCACTCGATGCCACATTAACCGCGGTCCACGTAACCCACATAGATGAAGGCGTTTTTTATGCCAACCTCATCGTCAGAGATAGCGCAGAGATCACCCACACCATCTCTGCCAGGCCTTCAGATGCTATTGCGCTAGCGCTACGGGCAGCGGCCAATATTTTGGCTAGCTCTGAACTACTCGATGAAATAGGAATCGAGATCCCAGCCGAGGCAGCGCCAGGGGATGAGAACCAGGAAGTTGAGCGCTTTAGAGAGTTCCTAGACCAGATTAACCCCGAGGATTTTGCGGGCTGAGGCTCTAAACCCTCAATCTCTAGTAGAGGTTTCGACCGTGTCGGTCATTGAATGGGGGGCCTGGCTGCCCTAGATTTACATCACTCCCCAAGAGAAACGAGTTTCCCCGTGACTTCCCAGGAACTAGAAATTGGCTACCGTGGCGCTACTGCATGTTCTGCCGCCGGTATTACATACCGCCAGTTAGATTATTGGGCACGCACAGGTTTAGTTCAACCGAGCATTAGAACGGCAAGTGGTTCAGGAACTCAACGTTTGTATGGGTTTAGAGACATTCTCGTATTAAAAATCGTAAAGCGCTTATTAGACGCTGGCGTATCGCTGCAAAATATTCGCACCGCTGTTGATCACCTTCGCAGCAGGGGAGTAACTGAGCTTGAGAGCATGACATTGATGAGTGATGGCGCATCTATCTATGAGTGCGCAAGTGCTGATGAAATCATTGACTTGCTAGCTGGTGGCCAAGGTGTCTTTGGTATAGCAGTGGGAAAGGTGTGGCATGAGGTTGAGGGTTCACTCTCGCTGTTGCAGGGTGAAATCACTGGCCAAAGCGTAGGTGTCGCATCTAACGACGAGCTCTCGCTACGTCGAAAGAGCAAAGGCGCTTAAAAGGACTTATCCTTACTCCATTCGGGCCGCTCAGGACCCGTTTGTATGAGTTGGGGTAGATCGTCCATGGTTAATTACGACGCTTTTTCACGTCGACACATAGGTCCTTCCCAGGATCAAGCTCAAACGATGTTGATGGAACTTGGTTACTCATCAATGGCAGATTTTATTGCAGATGTTATTCCAGAAAACATTGTAATGACAAAGAGATTGGGTCAGACACTACCGACAGCGCTCAATGAAGTTGAAGTCATTGCAGAACTGCGCACTCTTGCAGATAAGAATGATGTTTATCGCAATGTGATCGGAACTGGGTATTACGGAACTATTACTCCACCCGTAATTCTGCGAAACGTGATGGAAAACCCAGCTTGGTATACCGCTTACACGCCGTATCAAGCAGAGATATCCCAGGGGCGATTAGAAGCTCTATTTGCTTTTCAAACCGTGGTCTGTGATTTAACAGCATTATCTATTTCAAATGCATCAATGCTGGATGAGAGCACAGCAGCAGCCGAGGCTATGACGCTAGCCCGCCGCGTCTATAAGGGCAGTGATGATGCGGTATTTCTGATCGATATCAATGTGCATCCACAAACAATTGCAGTGGTACAGACGCGCGCTATGCCACAAGGCATTAAGGTTGAAATAGTCGATCTTTCTAAGGTACCAACACATTCTCAAGTATTTGGAGTTCTGGTTCAATATCCACATACGCATGGTGAAATCATCGATTACAGTGAACTTGCAACATGGGTTCATGCAAAAGAGGGTTTACTGATTGCAGCCACTGACTTACTCGCACTCACACTCTTAAAAGCACCAGGGGAGTGGGGCGCTGATATTGCAGTTGGTTCAGCCCAGCGCTTTGGAGTGCCTATGGGCTTTGGAGGACCACACGCAGGTTTCATGTCGGTCCGTGAAGGTTTAGAGCGATCACTGCCTGGACGTTTAGTCGGACAGAGTATTGACTCGCATGGAAATCCAGCTTTTCGCTTGGCTCTACAAACTCGTGAACAGCATATCCGTCGTGACAAAGCGACCAGCAACATTTGCACCGCACAAGTTCTCTTAGCCGTCATGAGCGCCTTCTATGCCATGTGGCACGGACCAGCAGGATTGAAAATAATTGCGTCTCGCGTGAACAGACAGACACAAGAGTTAGCAAATTCAGTGAGTGCATCCGGACATAAAGTTGTTAACACGAACTACTTTGACACTCTGCTCATCGAAGTTAAGGATGTCATGGCACTTCACAAGAAGGCAGATGAAAAAAAGATTAATCTTAGAATCGTAGATGCAACACACGTGGGAGTCTCCTTAGATGAAACTACAGATGCAAAGATGCTCAAGGATTTGTGTGAGATCTTCGGTAGTGGGGCAGTAGGAGTTGCCGGTAATTCGATTCCTGATTTTGCAACCCGTACAACTACATATTTGCGCCACCCAATCTTTAACACCATGCGCTCTGAAACATCGATGCTGCGCTATCTGCGCACCCTTTCTGATCGCGATTTAGCCCTTGATCGCACCATGATTCCGCTGGGTTCTTGCACGATGAAACTCAATGCCACAACTGAGATGGAAGCTGTGACATGGCCTGAATTCTCATCCTTGCATCCATTTGCCCCAGCAAAACAAAACGAAGGAGTTCGCGAACTGATTGCACAACTCTCAGATTGGTTAGTAAAGATCACTGGCTATGACGCTGTCTCACTGCAACCTAATGCAGGAAGTCAGGGGGAGTTTGCTGGGTTATTGGCTATTCGCAATTATCACGACTCCCGCTCAGATCAAGGACGCACAATTTGCTTGATTCCATCTTCTGCTCATGGCACTAACGCTGCCAGCGCCGTGATGGCTGGTATGCAGGTCGTTGTCATTGAGTGCGATGAGCATGGAAATGTAAGCATTGAGGATATAAAGGCAAAGATCGCACAATATTCCTCAGCTCTGGCAGCCATCATGGTCACATATCCATCCACGCATGGGGTTTTTGAGTCTGCAATTACCGAGCTCTGTGGACTTGTCCATGATGCTGGTGGCCAGGTTTATGTTGATGGTGCAAATTTGAACGCTTTGGTTGGTTTAGCTCAACCCGGAAAATTCGGTGCAGATGTTTCCCATTTGAATCTACATAAGACGTTTTGTATTCCACATGGTGGTGGGGGACCAGGTGTTGGGCCGGTCATTTGCCGTGCTCACTTAGCGCCTTTTCTACCTAACCATCCGATGGATGAGTTAGCAGGGCCTGCAACTGGTCCGGGACCAATTAGTGGTGCGCCATTTGGCTCTGCCAGTATTTTGCCTATCTCATGGGCATACATCCGCATGATGGGTGGAGAAGGCCTAACCCTTGCAACATCTACAGCGATCTTGTCTGCTAACTACATGGCAGCTAAATTGAATCCAATGTTCCCAATTCTTTATACAAGCGAACGGGGACGTGTTGCCCATGAATGCATTTTGGATTTGAGAGAGATCACCAAGGTAAGTGGCGTGACCGTAGATGACATCGCGAAACGCTTAATGGATTATGGTTTCCACGCTCCAACAATGAGTTTCCCTGTCGCTGGAACTTTCATGATTGAGCCAACCGAGAGTGAAGATATCGCCGAAATAGATCGCTTTATCGCTGCGATGACTGCAATTCACGTCGAGATTTGCGAGATTATGGATGGAAAGATCTCGGTGGAGGAGTCGCCTTTGCGCCATGCTCCACACACGATAGAAAGTGTTTTAGCAGGTGATTGGGAGCGCTCATACTCACGGGAAACAGGTGGGCTTCCATCAGTGCGCCAAGGTCTAGTCAGCGGTGAAATTATCGGAATGCAGGGCAAGTATTGGCCTACGGTGGGCCGTATCGATGGCGCTCACGGGGATAGGAATCTCATCTGCTCCTGTCCACCCATATCTGAGTTCGTTTAACTTTACATAATGTAACTTATCGGCGATATATATACGCTCGCCGAGCGACTATGAGCAGCCAGAACAGCGTGATTACTAAGGCCCAATCCCCAATTCTATCCCTCGGCGATGTGTTCGAAATTAGTCCAACCTGCGCATAGAGATGTTCTGCAGTTCCCATATCGCTCTTTTGTAAAACCTGGCCGTTGTAATCAATAACTGCGGAATATCCCGTTGTTGAGACTGAAAGAACATTTCGTGAATGCTCTATAGCTCTAATTCGAGTTATTTGCAGTTGCTGGGCACTTTCTGCTGAATCTCCAAAGGTTGCACTATTTGTTTGCACAGCAAGAAGATTTGATGATTTTGCCGCAACGTGCAGGATCTGATCATCGAGTAATTCGAAACAGATAATCGGTGCAATCTTTGCGGCGCCAATGCTAAAAATTATCGACTCATCTCCGGCGCTGAAGTCTCGCACATCATCAACTAATGGTGAGATTTTTGATGCTAACGCGCGTAGTGGGATATATTCTCCAAAAGGCGTTAAATGTTGCTTCACATAGACATTTTGCTTCTTTTTTGTCCATAATATCGAGGTATTGAGAACTTCCTTATCTCTGTTAACAATGGCACCGAGTATAAGTGGAGTCGTAAAAGTATTTAGCGTCTCAAAGACCTCTGGGTTTCGAAAAGGATCAACATCGACTGCATTTTCAGGCCAGAGAATAAAGTCGACTTCCTTCTCACTTTGCAAGGCAACTTTAGTTTCTATAACGTGTTTATTAAAAACTTCTGTAGCTCTGGAATTAAAATCTAAACCCAACTTGGGAACATTTCCCTGTATCAATAATGCATTAGTGGTCTGACTTATTGCCACATTGCTAGGTATAAACACTAATGCTATTGGTAAAAGAATCAGAAAATTTAGTTGTTTTTGAGAAAGATGGAAAATAAATAGCCCTATTAATACAGTGATAGCAGAAAGGCGCCACCGCTCCCCCATGAGCTGCGATTTTGGCGTATGGAGCATCGGCTTGAGAGTAAGCGATTCTCGCCCAACCAAAACCTTGAAAAGGAAAATGGTTACGGATCTCTTCAACACAATAAATATAACTGGGAAGAAGGACATTCCTAGGCGTTTGACCGCTACGAGAGGAAGATAGAAAAGAGTTAACCCTGTAGCCAGGATGATCCATGGCAGAGAGCCCACATAAATACTGGTCCAGTGTAATAAGACGAGATTAAATGTGAGTGCAAAGGCCAGGACACTTAAAAATGTTCGTTCATTTCTTGATAGCGCATACATCTCTAATGCAATGGCAATTGGTGCTAACCACCACATCGCAATCGGTTCAAAAGCTGCGCTAAGAAGTAGTCCGCTTAGGGCCGATAGAAGAAGGTTTACCACCCTAGGGCACTGATCAAACGATCAACGCTGGCGCCTAATCCATAGCGTTCCTTGAATTGATAGATATCAGATAGATCTTTTGGAGATTTAGGCATTAATAGATCTATATCAGGAAGAGGTGCATTGCGGGCAACTTGGACAACTGTTGGTGCAATCTTTAGATAATCAGAGCCAGCGATGATCTTCTTAGCTAAAGCTGGAGGCAGAGAATCATGTCCTGCGTGTGCGCCAGCAAGTGCGTCATCGATATTGCCAAAAGCGTTTGCTATTAATGCTGCTCCTTTTTCGCCAATGCCTCGAACCCCTGGCAACCCATCAGATGGATCTCCGCGAAACATTGCAAATAAGGCATAGCGATCGCCAGGAATTCCATATTTATTTGCGACGTATGCATAATCAACTAGATCATGCTGAGATATACCTTTAGCCAAATAGACAACTTTGATATCACGTTTATCATCGACCATTTGAAAGAGATCTC
Source organism: Actinomycetota bacterium (assembly GCA_947487595.1). GTDB lineage: Bacteria > Actinomycetota > Actinomycetes > Nanopelagicales > Nanopelagicaceae > Planktophila. Next base: position 14,709 of record CANKXJ010000005.1, on the reverse strand, counting down.
TATCGCCGGTCACGATTCGAATAGGTCCCTTTTCAATCTCAGCATAGGTAGCCATAACATCATCAGCTTCATAGTCATCTAAGCCCACTACTGGGATCCCAAAGAGATCTAATAGGTCCAAGAGAATAGGAATTTGTGGCGTCAGGGTCTCTGGCTCCTCTTCCTCATCACCCTCTTCCTCTAATCTGTTGGCTTTGTAATCTGGGAAAAGCTCCACTCTCCAACTGGGTCGCCAATCTCCATCAAGACAGGCAACTAAGCGATTAGGTTTATAGACTGACAACAAACGTGAAGTCATATCGATATAACCACGAATGGCATTGACTGGAGTTCCATCAGGTGCTGTGAGTGTGTCGGGCATTCCGTAGTAGGCGCGATACCAAAGCGATGCGCTATCGAGGAGCATTAATGTCATAAATCTCCCATTAGGAATGCAACTACTCCTCTGTCGATGCGCTTGACGGCATCTTTGCATACTGGCCGAAGCTTTTCACTTGCAGCAGCGATTTGATTTAGTAGGTCAGATAACTGTTTAGTTGAGCGCACGAAATCGCCAACTGACATATCAGTTCCTTTAAGAACGTTTTGAAGTGAGTTGCCATTTGCCCAACGATAGGAAACCCAACAGAAACCAGCATCTGGTTGGCGCTGCGTTTTGACTCCATACTCAGTTTCAAGCTCTTCTAACTCAGCCCAGATGGAAATAACATCGGCAAGGGCGTTTGATACGCGTGGACTCGGCATCTTAGGAGCAACATTGTCGGCATTTCGGGATTCAAAGATCATTGTGGAAACAACTGACAGGAGTTCAGGAGCATTAAGTTCATCTAAGACTCCACGACGTATTGCTTCAGTCAAAAGTAGATCAGATTCAGCATAGATCTTTGTGAGAATCTTTCCTTGAGTAGTTGGCTTCTCCCCCTCTATATAGTCAAGGTGGGTTAGAACCTGACATATTTGATCAAAGGTTTTCGCAATAACGTGTGTGCGGCTTTGAACACGTGCGTGTAGACCATCATTTTCTCGGTTAAGTCGTCCAGCTTTTTCAGAAAAGCGTGAATGATCCTCGCGTTGAGCACAGGCATGGCAGCTGTGATTACGCATTCCCTTGCGCAAATCAGAGAGGTCAGCCTCTAAACGTGCACGTTGTCTGTTATCAAAACTCTTTTTGTGATCTCGCTTAGAGAGAAGAGTCTCTACCTCTTTGATTTCACGACGAATACCAGCGTATTCCAGAAAATCTCCTAAATGGCATACAGCTTGTGAAAGTAGTTCTTCAATCGCACTTTCATTCTTGGCAATCTGCCTGGATAAACCAACGACTGCGCGGTCTGCCTGGAACTGAGCGAAGGAAGACTCTAGAGAACGCCTAGCTCGTTCACGACCAAATCGTGCGATGAGATTAATCGACATGTTGTATGTGGGAGCAAAAGAGGAACGCAAAGGGTACGTACGCGTGGAAGCCAAACCAGCAGCTGACGCGGAATCAACGGTTGGAGACCACTGGATAACAGCGTTGCCTTCGATATCAATTCCGCGGCGACCTGCACGTCCCGTGAGTTGTGTCTATTCCCCTGGAGTGATTGGCACGTGAGATTCTCCGTTGTATTTAATCAACTTCTCCAAGACAACAGTCCGAGCAGGCATATTGATTCCAAGCGCCAGAGTCTCTGTGGCAAAGACTGCTTTGATGAGACCTTTTTGGAAAAGCTCTTCAACAGCAGATTTAAAACTTGGTAAGAGCCCAGCATGGTGAGCTGCAATTCCACGTTCTAGCGCGGTGAGCCAATCATCAAAACCTAAAACTTCTAAATCTTCTTCTGCAATGTTTTGAGTGTATTTGAGAGCCGTTGCGCGGATCTCTTCACGCTCTTGTGTGGACGTTAAACGTAATCCCGCGTGCAGGCATTGTTTAACGGCTGCATCACAGCCAATTCGGGAGAATATAAAAGTGATGGCCGGCAATAAATTTTGATTAGCAAGCTTTTCGATGATGTCGGCTCGAGATAAGCGATCTTGAGCTTCAGTAAATCTTCCCCGTCGATTTCTGCTCAAGGATGCTTTGCGCACGGCTTCACGCTCTCGTTGCAGGATCTCGGGGTTTATCTGTCCAGGCTTTTCAAAAAGATCCAGAAGTCGATTACCGATGAGAACATGCTGATAGAGCGGTATGGGGCGAATCTCACTGACGATGACTTGGGTATTGCCTCGAACCTCAGCCAACCATTCACCAAACTCTTCAGCGTTGGAAACTGTTGCTGATAGTGAAATTACTTGAACACTTTCCATCAAGTGAATGAGAACTTCTTCCCAGACCGCGCCGCGGAACTTGTCAGCCAAATAGTGCACTTCATCCATCACGACATAACCCAAGTTGGTTAAAGTATTGGAGCCGGCATAGAGCATGTTGCGCAAAACCTCAGTAGTCATAACTAATACATCTGCTTCACCATTAATACTCGTGTCCCCAGTGAGCAGACCGACTCGATCTTCACCAAACATCGCAACAAACTCTGAGTACTTCTGATTTGAAAGCGCTTTAATCGGGGTGGTGTAGAAACACTTCTTTCCAAGTTTAAGAGCTAAGTGGGCAGCAAATTCTCCAACTACAGTCTTTCCGGCACCAGTTGGGGCGGCAACTAGAACACCACTTCCCTCTTCAACGGCGTGACAAGCAGCAACCTGGAAGGGATCAAACTCGAAATCAAAACTCTGAACAAAAGCCGTAGTCTCTTTATACTGATTGCGAACTTTAGCGGCGGCGAATTTCTCTGCTGGGGTTGTCATGGCACCCATGTCATTAGAGCACCTGGCATACATTGAGCGCTTATAGGCAGTTGCCCTACTCGTTCACCATCGGCATATGCCACTGCATTGGCTGTGATTTTCACACTCTTACTACGCACGATTTCAACAGCTGGATGGGTAATGTGAGTCCCTTTAAACACACGAGGAAATACTTTTATAAACTCCAATTTTGAGACTGGATGCAAGACCATGACATCAAAATAGCCATCAGCTATGTCGGATTGAGGACAAACTAACATGCCTCCCCCATAAGAACGACCATTAGCAACGGCAATAAGCATCGCCTGTGTAGAAATGGTTCGGTCTTCTAACACAATTTCATAATGACGCGGTGCAAATCTAGGTAGTTCTATCGCTATAGCTACGTTGTATCTATTTGGCCCCTTTGGCCATGACATCGCGTTCGCCCTTTCATTTACAATCGCATCAAATCCAGTCGATAAAACCGCCCCAAACCACTCTCCGTCGACTAATCCTAGGTCTACAGAGCTCGGGCCCTTAGACAAGACTGCTTCAAGAATCGCATCAAGATCATCGGGTGACCAACCCAAAGTTCGAACGAAATCATTTCCTGTACCTGCAGGAATCAAAGCTAATGGCACTTGTGCTGGAGTAATTTTTTGTAGAACTAGATGAAGCAGCCCATCTCCACCCACTGCAATAACACCACTGCAATCTGGATTGCGATCAAGGAATCTTTGAAGCAAATCTGCTTGGTCTATGCCGTTACGCCCAATGATAATTTCATAGTTAATCCCACGACTATTGAGATAACCGGCAACATGGGTCCCGATTCGAGCACCTTTGCCTTGGCCAGAAACTGGATTGATAACTAAGGCCCACATGGGAAGACCCTATCGGCTATTCCTTAATGGGTGTTGGTGCTTCAATCGCAGAACCACCCGTTTCGACGGACACAGCTTTCTTATCTCGTCGCCGATCGACCAGCACCGCTAGTAATCCAGCCATAAAGTAGAGGAAAATCAAGGGTCCAGATAAGAGAACCATGCTTAAAGGATCTGCTGTCGGCGATAGTGCTGCAACAAAGAAGAAAATTGTGAAGATCCAAATTCTCCATGGTTTCAAAATTGTTTTTCCACGGAGAAATCCAATCAAATTAAATGCCAAAAGGAAGATTGGTAGTTCAAAAGCAAGTCCCACAAACAGAATCACTCTGAGAACGAAATCTAAATAATCGTCAAATCTAACCAAGTTACTTATTGAATTAGGAGTAAATCCAAAAAGTGCTTTGATTGCAATCGGAAGAATGAAATAGCCAAGAGTCGCACCCATCGCAAAAAATGGGGTTGCCGATGCAACGAAAAGAACACTGGTACGTTTTTCTTTCCTATGAAGGGCTGGGGCAATAAAGGCCCAAAGTTGGTAAAGCCAAAATGGTGCTGAGACAATAATGCCTGTCAATAGTGCGACCTTAATCTGTAAATCAAGTGGACCAAGAACACCGCTGATGTAAAGAGCACCACAACTAGCCGCACCGGATTGCTGGGCGACTTTCAAGTCGCACACTGGTTTAGCTAAGGTGACAATGATCGAATCGTAGAAATACCACCCTCCACTAAATGCAACCAACACTGCAATCGCAGAACGAAGAACTCGTTTTCGAAATTCGCGTAAATGGTCTAGAAGGGGCATCCGTGCTTCATTAACAGATGCCATTTATCTACTTCTCGGTTTTGCCGTCTTCTTCGATCACACCGTCATCAGCTTTCATTTCCTTCATTTCGCTCTTGAAAATGCGCATAGAGCGACCAAGTGAGCGGGCTGAATCCGGCAAACGCTTGGCGCCGAACAAAACAAGTACAACAATGAGAAGGATGACGATTTCTCTTGGACCCAAATTCATAACGTTTACTCCTTGGCTAATATTTAGGTCTAGGTTACATCAGATTCCTTTGAATGGGTAGGCGATTTCAGCGTGCTTTGTAACGATCCAGCATCGTTTGAGCCATTACTGCTATTGATTTTCTAACATCAGGTGGTGACTGCAAGCAGACCGCTCGTCCAGAGGCCATGATGGAGCGCTCTATCCACTGGAATGAGTAAGTTTCAAAATCAAAGGCGGTGTTTACTTGAAGTTCACTTTGTTTGAACCGTTCAGCTACCGCACGGGTTGGAGTTAGGACCTTGATCGTGCAGGTATAACGTGATTGCTGGACAGAACTCTTCGGAATCTCTTGTAGAACTTCTTGAACCGCTGCACCTTGAATTCGATCTATTCGGAACTGTCTAAAGTCAGAGGCGGTATAACAGTAGGAACTCAGATATAGCTGCCCTTCACTTTCAACAATTTCGATTGGAAGAATGATTCTTGTACTGATTTCATCACGATAAAGAGAATGGTAAGAGATCTCAAGACCCATTCTAGATTTCAATGCATTGCTAATTGCGGCTGAAACTTCTTGATTGACAACCGAAGTTGCAGATAATGCCGACGGGAGTTTTATCAGTCCAGCTAGACGCTGAGACAAGAGATCGATTCGTTCCAAGAGATCCTTCCTCTCGGGTGAAATCGCTGAACGTAGTAAATCTAAACCAAGAACAAGAGCGACTCCTTCATCAAAGGTAATGGAGCGAGGCTTTGATAAAGTTTCCGCATTGTGGATAGTTACAAAACCAGATTCAAAATTCAAATCCATCAGCTCTAGAGGTGTGTACCCAGGTAGCCCGCACATCCACAATGTCGTTAGGTCACTGGTCATCTGAGATTCATCGACTTTGAAAAGCTTTGCAAGTTCTTTTAAAGAAATCCCTTGATGAGAGCTTATATACGGAACAAGGTCTAAAAGTCGCGCTGTGCGTTCAAGCGGTGCTGAAAACTTACTAACCATGATTTTCCACCAAGGCTGCAAGATGCTCAACGACAAGATCTCTTAACGATGCTGGTTCCTGAACAAAAGCATCAGGGCCATGCCATAAAACAATTGAACAGAGCCAATCTAGATTCAAAATTGGAATTGTGATTTGGTCCCACTCACCCAATGATTGCGTCGAGGTCGCTAAAGTGCGAAGGGAGGAAGCTTTGCCTACGCGAACATCAATCAGAGCTAAATCATGCGATGGCGATTCTGACGGTACTTTGCTTGAGTCAAATCCAGGTGGAGTCTTAAAATCACCTGGTCCCTCACTGGCTGTAATTGCGCTACTTATTCGATCTACTCGGAAGGTTCGTATCTCTTGATTGTCTTGATCTACACCCGACAAGTACCAAAAACCATTACGAGTCGATAGGGCAATCGGAACAACGCTTCTCATTTTTATACTCAAGGTTGAATCCAGATAAGGAAAAGCTAGAGACTGACTTTGTGCTATCGCTTTTGTTATCAGAGACAAATCCTGTCCACCGTCATTAAGTTTGTGAATAGTTGCAGGAATGGATAGCTCATCACTGGGGATACCAATAGAGCGGAGTTTCAAAAGCGCTCTTTGCGCTACATCACCAAATGATGCTTCTTGCCAAGCTTCGGCTGCTAAAGAAAGAAGTGAAATTTCTATAGATGAGACGTCACCCAGTTCAAACTGATACTTTTCTTGTTTTATTTTGTAACCGGCTTCATCATTAAACAATGGATCAAAACTGCCCACTTCAATATCAATCCCCAGCGAGCGTAGATCATCTTTATCGCGTTCAAACATTCTCTCTTTTGTCTCCGGAGTACCCTCATAACCTTCAACCGAGTTGAAAATCTCTGTTTTAGTCAGGTATCTCTTTGTAGCTAGCAGGGCGATAGTCAGATTTACTAAACGCTCACTCTTCCGCGACACCGTATGCACCTTTTGATGGCCTGCGACGACGAGCCAACACTTCAACACCTGGGGCCATGCGGCGACTTTGAATCAAAAATCCCGTATGCCCAATCATTCGCTGTTGAGGACGAACAGCTAAACCTTCATGGTGCCATCCACGAACCAGAGTTTCACTGCTCTCAGGCTCGGTGAACCGACCATCTTCCTTTATTGCTTCAGCTGTTGCAGAGAGCTGTGTTGTGGTTGCAACATATGACATGAAGACACCGCCTGGACGCAAAGCGCGGGCAGCGATATCAACACACTCCCATGGTGCCAGCATGTCCAAAATAACACGATCAAATTCGCTATCAAAGCTTTGCTCCTGCAAATCCCCCACAGTTAATTTCCAATTATTAGGTGTAACTTCAAAATAAGTATCAACATTTGAGCGAGCATTCTCTGCAAAATCAGCACGACGCTCTATTGAATGAACATATCCCTTTTCACCAGCAGCTCTTAACAGTGAAATAGTGAGAGCACCGCTGCCAACTCCGGCTTCGAGCACTCGTGCGCCTGGATAGATGTCTGCCAAACCAACAATCATCGCGGCATCTTTTGGATAAACAATCGTTGCACCGCGTGGCATTGTTAACACATAGTCAGCCAATAGCGGTTTGAAGGCTGTGAATTTTAACCCAGCAGTTGTGCTCACAACTGAGCCCTCAGGCATCCCAATGAGATCATCATGGGTAATCCAGCCTTTATGCGTGTGCCATTCCTTGCCCGGAACTATCGTGAAGCTATAGAGCTTTCCTTTGGGGTCGGTGAGTTGAATGCGATCACCCGCAGCAAAGAAACCTTGATTCGACACGGGAGCATCTTAGGTCAAATAAGTGAAGCAAGTGCGGGTATGTTGCCGTACGTGAGTAACCTGCCACTGCGCCTATCCCCTAGTCGGGTGAGCGAGTTTGAGAACTGTCCTCAACTCTATAAATACCGTGTCATCGATCAACTTCCGCAACCTCCTTCACTCGATGCTGAGCGCGGAACATTAGTCCATACCGTTTTGCATGACCTTTTTGAAAATGCTCCCACAGATAGAACACCTCAGAGTGCAATCGAACTTTTGCCATCTCGTTGGCAAGCGCAGATGGCCGAGAAACCAGAGCTGATGGAAATGGTTACCAATGAGAAGGAATGGTTTGATCGAGCAGAATCTCTTTTGCGCACCTACTTCACCTTAGAAGATCCTCAAAGCTTTGAAGCAACGCACCGTGAATTGCACCTCGAAAATGACTTCTCAGATGAAATCTATCTGCATGGCTACGTTGATCGTTTAGATGTTGCGCCAACGGGTGAAGTGCGAATTGTGGATTACAAGACTGGAAAAGCACCCAAGCCAGGATGGGAAGAGAAAGCCCTCTTCCAACTGCGCGTTTACGCTCTTCTCTATTTCAAAACTCACAACGTACTTCCGCGTCTACTACAACTTATTTACTTGGGTGATGGGAAAGTCGTGAAGAGCACACCAACCTTAACTGATCTAGCGTCAACAGAAAAAGTACTAAAGCGCGTTGCCAGAGACATCTTTGCCTCAATTGAAAAGGATTACTGGCCACCTAAACCTAGCCGCCTGTGCGATTGGTGCTATTTCAAAACTATTTGTCCTGCTCATAACAGTTAAATCTTTGTTGAGAAATCCTTATACAGAGACTGTAACTTTGTAAAATTAAGCTGCTCAAGGGATCTAATTACCCGCACACGTTCAGATTCATCTACGTGAACTAAGTGTGGAACAGCCACCAACCATGCCCCACTGCTGGTAGCAGCACCGACACCAGTTAATGAATCTTCAAATACTAAGCAATTTGCGATATCGCTATTCGTTAACTGCGCGGCTTTGAGATAAGCATCTGGGTGGGGTTTTGTATTTTCGACGTCATCACTTGAAATAGAAAAAAGAAAAAGATCTGTACCAACATTATCCAGTACAGCATCAACAATGATTCGTGGACTAGCTGAAACCAAACCAGTCTTAATCCCGTTACGTTGTAGATCCTTTACCAATTCATAAGCCCCTGGCATAAAAGGGGTGTGTAGTCGCATCCTTTCGGACTGAACCTCTATGAGTTTGCTGGTGAAAAAATCTGGAGTTTCAGCCTGTTTGCACTTCTGGTGCATGTATTGACCAACGCGCGCGAGAGGCCCGCCCAAGCAAGCCACCTGATCCTCAAGCTGCCATTGATACCCATACTCAGCGGTGATTTCACTCTCGGATTTGAGCCATTCGGGTTCAGAATCAACCATTAAGCCATCCATATCAAAAAAGACTGCGTCGAAAAAAACCTTCACATGTCTCCTTTAAGATTTATATCTAGCAGAAGCCTGCAAGATTACCCTAAGGTTTAGTCCTATGGAGATACACCACATCCCAGCTCTTCGTAATCCGATTATGGTGATGGCCTTTTCAGGATGGAATGACGCCGGCGAAGCGGCAACAGGTGCGATAGAGCATTTACTTTCTGCTTGGCAAAATGAACCTAACGACGTTGTTCCAGAGCTCATTGCAGATATCGAATCTGAAGAATTCTATGACTTTCAAGTAAATCGCCCGCATATCTATGTAGATGATTCACAAATACGTAATATCACCTGGCCGACGACTGAGATATTTGGAGTTGTTCTTCCAGATTATGACCGTGATTTAGTTGTCGTTAAAGGTACTGAACCCTCCATGCGTTGGAAGAGTTTCACACGTGAGCTACTTGATCTGGCCGATGATCTAGAAGTCTCTTTGATTGTCACTCTGGGATCGATGTTGGCCGATGTCCCACATTCTCGCCCCATTTCAGTCAGCGGAAGTAGTGCGCATCCAGATTTAGCGACGCGACTTGGCGTTGAGGTATCTAGTTACGAAGGACCAACAGGAATTCTAGGAATTATTGCGGATGGCTGCATGCGACGAGGAATTGATGCAGTCTCACTTTGGGCTGCAATCCCCCACTATGCATCAAATTCACCATCACCCAAAGCCACTCTCTCACTTGTTAACTCTCTTGAAGATTTCTTGGAGATATCTATCCCACCTGCAGATCTAGCAGAGGCTGCTGATGAATGGGAGAAGGATGTTACTGAAATGGCAAAGGAAGATAATGATGTAGCTGAATATGTGAAAGCGTTAGAGGATTCTAAAGATGCAGCTGAGCTTCCTGATGTGTCTGGAGATTCAATAGCAAAAGAGTTTGAGCGATATTTAAGGCGCAGAACAAAGGATTAAAGCGATAAACCTAGTAGTGCATCTAACGCTGCAACTAGTTCCTTGACGTCCCCACCGCTTACCCCGCTTGTTGTATCTAGCGACCACTTGTCGAGGTGGACTAAAGCAGTTGGTGTGTCTAAGTCATTGCTCAAGGCCAGAATCATCTTCTCGATTACTGGCTTTGTTGGTGCAACATCTGGTGAAGCAATCGCATCTCGTAACTTCGCAACACGCTTTGTTGCCGCTTCCAGCAGTTCATCGGTCCACATCCGATCTAATCGATAATGCTGTGACATCAGAGCAAAGCGAATAGCCATGGGATCTGTGCCCGAGTCAATGAGCTTTGATACAAAAACAAGATTTCCCTTACTCTTGCTCATTTTTTCACCGTCAAGGCCAATCATCGCTGCATGAACATAGGTCGAAGCCAGATCTTTATCTGTTAAAACTTTTGCCTGTGAAGCACACATTTCATGGTGCGGAAAGATCAAATCACTTCCACCACCTTGGATATCGATGCAAGTCGCATCTGATTCAATCGGGGCAAGATATTTCAAGGCGATTGCCGTGCACTCGATGTGCCAACCTGGTCGTCCTACTCCATGAATTGAGGGCCAACCGGGTTCGTTCTCACGCTTAGCCATCCACACTAAACAATCCAAAGGGTCGATCTTTCCCGCCAGGGTTGGATTTCCTCCACGTTGGGAAAAGATCTCTTTCATGCTTTCTTTGTCCAGATGTGAAATGGAGCCAAAGTCAGGCGATGAGTAATTCTTAAAAAATAGATCCCCTTCAATTGCATAGATCGATCCGGTGGCTTGTAGAGCTGTGACCGCCTCAGTGACAAGATCTATAGCCTCGACTGCTCCGATGTAGTGAGCGGGTGGAATAACCCGCAAATTAAACATATCGCCTCTGAAAAGCTCAATCTGAGAAGTTGCTAAATCTTCCCAATCTAAATTATCTCGAGTGGCCCGTTCGAGTAATGGATCATCAATGTCAGTAATATTTTGGACATAAAGAACGTCTGAGCCACTTGCACGTAAATAGCGATTGATGAGGTCAAAAGTTAAATATGTAGCTGCATGGCCAAGGTGGGTGGAGTCATATGGTGTGATGCCACAGACATACATGCGATAGAGATCTTTCTTTACAACCAGTTCCTTTTTTAGTGTTTTAGAATTCGTGAGTGATATCTGAGGAAAACTGAAGGATTTGTTTAGTTGTGGAACTGCAACTAAAGGCCAGGATTTCATGGGTGGATTCTAGTAACTTTGCCGCTAGAAAGCAGGCCACGGAATAGCTGGCCACTCCGGATTAGGCATAGGCATCACGCCACTGTCTAGCAACCTCAGCGTTCGCGCAAGTAAAGCGGCGATTTCTACTTCTGTTAAATGCGCCGATAAATCCAATTCTTTACCCAAAGAATCTTTGATCGACTTCAACGCCTTGAATTCATCAGCGCTTATTTCATCCCCGGCCCATTGCCACAACACTGTTCGGAGCTTGTCCTCTTCGTGAAATGTAACCCCATGATCGCATCCAAAGAGATGACCACTCTCATCTGGTAATAAGTGACCAATCTTGCGATCAGTATTATTAATTATTGCATCAAAAAAAGCCATCGAGCGAAGTTGCGGTAAGTCCTGAGAGAAGAATTCGGCAAGATCAATCGATTCATCGATATCTATCCACTCTTGCACCATTCCAATTCCATAAGGACCTTCGCGCAATATAGTAAGTGGGACTAGATCCAAACCGAGAAATTCACTCACCCGAAAAGCTGCGTATTCGCGATCGGCAAGCGTTCCATCCTGGAAATCCCATAACGGGCGCTCCCCCGCAACTGGTTTATAGATACATGCGATTTCGGTGTCCTGGTGTGTAACGGTTGCAAAGAGGGTTGCATTCGATGCATCAACTAATCGACCTGTAACTGACATTTCTCCGAAAGTCAGAATCGAGCGCTTATCGTCTGTAGCCATTTGCCCTAGGACATAGATGACCACGTGGATCAATCGGTAGAGAGCAGAATGGACATGGAACACGACCAGCATTTACCACTGCATTCGTTCGCGCAATGAAGGCCTTTGCTTGTCCAAGTGTTAAGTTCATCGTTATATCTGCAACTTCGTCCTCGACTTCAATCTCCTTCATTGAAAACAGCTCCACACATACACTCTTTGAAGCATCATCCCAAGCAATAGAAATTGCGCCTATGACGAAATCCTTATCCACTGGTGACTCAAGGGCTGCATCATCGCGCTCGACTCGATCGACAACTAATGTCGCATCTTCTTTGGCAACTTGCTTGCATAAAATCTCTAATCGCTGCGCAAGCGTTGAGGCTTGGGTCTTTTCAAGGGATGCACTGACAAGGGCTGACCCAGCACGAACTTGAAGATAAAACTCTCGTTCACCCGGTTCTCCAACAGTTCCACAGATAAAGCGGTCTACGCTCTTAAACTCGTAGCTCATTTTCCTGCTCCACCGCCAAGTAGGTTTTTACTACGCTTGGGACCTGCTAAAACATCGTGTAGGACAGAGCGAGAATCATTCATCAGCGTCAGACGAGCTTTTCCATTTGAGTAATCCAAAATGGTTACAGAGGCTGGATCAATAACAATGCGCTGGAAATCATCTAGATGCATGCCAAGAGCGCTAGCGACAATGGCTTTGATGACATCACCATGACTGACTAGTACAGCAACTCCACTCCTTTTGACATTCAAGGAGTCGTGGACTGCTGTCATAGCCCTTTGCTGCATGTGAGCTAAGCCTTCACCGTCAGGAAAATACATCGCAGATGGATTACCTTGGACCGTCTTCCATAACTTGTTGCGCGAAAGAACAGATAATTTCTTTCCACTCCAACTTCCATAATCTACTTCAGTGAGATTCTCATCCTTCACCAGAAGTTTCTGGGTGGTTTTTGGTAGCGCGCCAAGCCAGGGTGCGATTGTTTCGTGACATCTTTGCATGGGGCTGATGCGGATTTGTGCGATGGGAAAAGAACCCAGTCTGGAGGCAAGTTCCTGGGATTGCTTTATTCCTTTTTCAGAGAGTGAGATATTAGGAAGACGCCCAGATAAGACCCCTCGAGCATTTGCTTGGGAATGGGCATGTCTAATCAAAACAATCTGCATATCGCAAAGGCTATCGCAGGTTTTACTCTCGTGACTTGCTAGGGTCTCTCCATGCAGATGAGAAAAGCGGGCAATAGCGGGCTCATGCTCTCTCGATTAGCGCTAGGAACTATGACGTGGGGTCGTGACACCGACGAACATGAAGCAGCCGATCAATGCCGTGCTTTCATCGATGCTGGCGGAAATTTCATTGATACCGCCGCGACCTATGGAGATGGCGATAGCGAACGTGTAATCGGTGGGCTTATCGGAACTCTTTTTCAACGCGACGAAGTTGTCATAGCAACTAAAGCAGGCCTGACTTTTCCTGATGGTGTGCGCACCGTTGATAATTCACGGCACGCTCTTATTGCTGAGTTGGACCGTTCACTCGCCAGAATCGGCAGCGATTTCGTAGACATCTGGCAGGTTCACACGTGGGATCCATTTTCACCTATTGATGACACTCTCTCTGCACTCGACTTCGCCTATACCACCGGACGTGCGCGCTATGTCGGTATTTCAAATTTCACAGGATGGCAACTAGCTCAGTCTGCGACGAAACAAATTAGTAATTCAGCAAAAGCGCCGATAACAACTATTCAAAGCGAGTACTCATTACTCAACCGTGATGTTGAGATGGAAATTCTAGATAGTGCGCAAGCATGTGGTGTTGGATTTGTTGCTTGGGCACCACTTGCACGTGGTGTCCTCACCGGTAAATATCGCAATGGAATTCCGAGTGATTCCCGGGGCGCTGCGCCACATTTTGCTAAAGACATTGCTCTCTATCTAGATTCACGAAGTGGTGGCATCGTTGAAGCGGTGTGTGTTGCTGCAAGCGGGTTGGGGTATTCGCCTCTTGAGGTAGCGCTAGCGTGGGTAAGAGATGCTCCTGGTGTGACCAGCACAATCATTGGTGCTAGAACCGGTGCTCAACTACGTGGCATATTACAAAGTGAAGAGATCTCTCTCCCAGACATTGTTCGCAACGCCCTAGATGATGTCAGCGCTTAGGCGTGTTCTAGGAAATCTTTCAATACTCGAACACCAAAAGTAAGACCCTCAACAGGAACACGCTCATCAACTCCATGAAATAGCGCCATGAAATCAAAGTCCGCGTCTAGTTTGAGTGGTGAGAATCCATAACCGATAATTCCGAGTTCAGCTAGCGCTTTGTTATCAGTTCCACCGCTCATGACATATGGAACTGGAACACCTTCTGGATCTTCAACCATAATTGCCGCGCACATCGCATCAACAAGATCGCCCTCGAAAGGTACCTCTAAAGCTTTATCGGTAGTAATAGTTTCTATAGTGATATCTGGACCAATGAGGGATTTGATCGTTTCATTCAACTCGTTTTCAAAACCAGGAATGAAACGACCATCAACGACTGCACTGGCAGAACCAGGAATAACGTTTGCTTTATAACCGGCTTCTAGCATTGTTGGGTTAGCTGTGTTTTGTAATGTTGCACCAACCATGCGAGCAGCAAATCCCAACTCACTCAGCAGTGGTGTTAAATCTTTTTCGTTGTATTCCTTGCCAGTCTCTGCAGCTACCTTCTTGAAAAACGCCTTCACTGTTGCGCTATAACGTTGCGGCCATTGGTGATTACCAATCTTTGCCACTGCTTCACTTAAACGAGTTATAGCGTTTTCATTGTTTGTAACAGAACCGTGTCCTGCGCGTCCGTGAGCAGTTAGCCTCATCCAGTGAATGCCCTTTTCTGCGGTCTCAATCAAATAAAGACGCTTGCCACCAGCA
>CANKXJ010000004.1 GCA_947487595.1 Actinomycetota bacterium | reverse complement strand
CAAAGTTGCACCAGCTGCTACCGCCCCTGTAGTTCTTGTGATGCTTGAAGCGGTGAGAGATTTTTATGCAATGACCCAGGTGCGAATTGGTGTGAAACCAGCAGGTGGTATCAGGAACACTAAAGATGCCATTAAGCAGCTAGTCCTAGTCAATGAGACCGCTGGGCCAGAATGGCTCAAACCATCTCTATTTCGTATTGGGGCTAGTGCATTGTTAAATGATCTATTAATGCAACGCATGAAAATGGATGATGGCTACTACGCTAGCCCTCAGTATGTGACGATTGACTAATGGGGGAAAAATTGACTTTTGAATACGCTCCGGCTCCAGAGTCGCGCGCCCTTGTCTCGATCAAGCCTAAGTACGGACATTTCATCGGTGGCAAATTTGTTGCCGGAAGCAAGCACTTCCCCACAATCAATCCAGCTACTGAAGAAGTTCTTTCTCAGATTGCACTTGCTGGTAGAAACGACATCGATGCTGCTGTAAAGGCTGCGCGCAAGGCATACACAACTACGTGGTCAAAAATGAGTGGTAAAGAGCGTGGAAAGTACCTGTTTCGTATCGCTCGCATCATGCAAGAGCGCTCACGTGAATTTGCAGTTCTTGAGACCCTAGATAACGGTAAGCCAATTCGCGAATCGCGCGATGTCGATGTTCCACTTGCTGCAGCACACTTCTTTTATCACGCAGGATGGGCTGACAAGCTTGAATATGCAGGCTTAGGAACAACACCTAAAGCTCATGGTGTTGCAGGACAGATTATCCCTTGGAATTTTCCATTATTGATGCTGGCCTGGAAGGTTGCACCTGCACTTGCTGCAGGAAACACCGTTGTTCTAAAGCCAGCTGAAACAACATCACTCACTGCGCTTTTATTTGCTGAAGTTTGCCAACAGGCAGAACTTCCAGCAGGTGTTGTAAACATCGTTACAGGTGATGGTTCAACTGGCGCACTTATTGTGAATCATCCAGGAATCGACAAGATTGCATTCACTGGCTCTACAGAAGTTGGAAAGATTATTGCCCGCGCAGTTGCTCCAACAAATAAGAGTGTGACCCTAGAGCTCGGTGGTAAAGCTGCCAATATAATCTTTGAAGATGCAGCAATTGATGAAAGCGTCGAAGGCATTGTTAATGGAATTTTCTTTAACCAAGGCCATGTCTGCTGTGCTGGTTCACGCTTAATCCTTCAAGAGAGCATTGCCGATGAGGTATTAGAAAAGCTAAAAAATAGAATGGCTAAAATCCGTGTGGGCGATCCAATGGATAAGAACACTGATTTAGGTGCTATTAATAGCAAGGAACAGCTATTGAAGATTCGTGAATTAACTGCTGTCGGGGATTCCGAAGGTGCGCAGCGTTGGAGTGCGCCATGTGATTTGCCAGGTAAAGGGTTTTGGTTTGCGCCAACAATTTTTACTGGTGTGACTCAAGCCCACCGAATTGCACGCGAAGAAATCTTTGGTCCAGTACTTTCAGTTTTAACTTTTAGAACCCCTCAAGAGGGTATAGATAAAGCCAATAACACTCCTTTTGGACTCTCTGCTGGTATTTGGAGTGAAAAGGGATCTAAGGTTTTATGGGCCTCTCAGCAACTTCGCGCCGGTGTCATCTGGGCAAATACATTCAATAAATTTGATCCCACTTCCCCATTTGGTGGATACAAGGAATCCGGTTGGGGTCGTGAAGGCGGACGTCATGGTCTGTCTGCATACTTAAAGGGAGTCTCACATGAGTAATCGAATTGATGTGAAAAAGACATACAAACTATTTATCAATGGGGCGTTCCCACGTTCGGAGTCTGGACGCACATATGAAGTTGAGAGCGCCAAAGGTGTCTTCATTGCAAACCCATGTTTGGCTTCTCGTAAAGATTTGAAAGATGCAGTTGTTGCAGCCCGCGCAGCCCAGCATGGATGGAACAAGGCAACTGCCTATAACAAGGGCCAGATTCTTTACCGACTAGCAGAAATGCTTGAAGGTCGCCGCGGGCAGTTCGTCGATGAGATTGTCACAGTCACTGGAGTTTCTAAAGCCAAAGCCGAAAAGGAAGTAACTGATTCAGTTGATCGCCTTGTTTGGTATGCGGGATGGAGCGATAAGATTTCCTCACTTTCAGGTGCACTCAACCCTGTAGCTGGTCCTTATTACAACTTCACAATCCCTGAGAGCATGGGAGTGATTGCAGCCATTGCTCCCGAGGCTCCATCTCTACTTGGTTTAATTGATTCAATTGCACCGATTATTGTTGGTGGCAATACCGTAATCGTCCTTGCCAGCACCAAAGCGCCACTTTCTGCCATGAGCTTTGCTGAAGTTATTGCGACAAGTGATGTTCCAGCCGGTGTCATAAACATTTTGACTGGAAAGAAGGATGAAATAACCCCTTGGATGGCCTCACATATGGATATTGATGGCTTAGATATCTCAGGTTTAGGTGCAAAAAAGCATTCAGAGATTAAATCTGCTGGAAGTGAAAACCTTAAGAGAATCTATAGTTTTAAAAGCGCTGATCCTGGACGCATTCTTGCCTTCATGGAAAACAAAACTGTCTGGCACCCAATAGGGCTATAGCCAGCCTTTATCAATGGTTTTAAACCACAACTGTTCAACTGCAGCAACATCTAGATCTAGAACTACTCGAACTGAAGCAGAATCAGCCAAATCAATTGGTTCTATGGACTTTAAAAATGGTGCTCTGCGATCACAGATAGTTTGACCACGTGCAGGTCCTTGTGACGTGTCAACCACAACATCGAAGACTTCGGTTGTAAATAGCTCTGGATGTATTACACACGCTACTGCACCGTAATCTCCCAAGGTGATAGGTGAAATATGCAGTCGCTCGATAAATGCCTGTATGAGAGTTGCGGCAAATTGAGGTGCTGGATCAGAAGATTTCAATAATTGCGCTGCATTCTCACTAGTTGCACCTGGGCGCATAAAAACATCTAATCCATACATCGTTATTGGTACGCCACTTTGGAAAACAATTGCAGCTGCTTCTGGATCGTGCCAAACATTAAACTCTGCTGCAGCTGTTGCATTACCGGCAGATGCGGATCCACCCATCAATACGATTCTATGCAGTTTTTTTGCAGTCTCAGGAAATGCACGCAAAAATAAAGCAATATTTGTAAGTGGGGCGATAGGTACCAGTGTTACAGGCTCCTTTGATTCTTCAATGAGATCGCGAAGAAGTTCAATAGCTGAACGAGAATCAACTTTTCGATGTGATGGAGCAATGCCAAGATCGCCCATTCCATCGGCGCCATGCACGTATTCGGCGTATTCTGATTTACCAAGTAGTGGGCGAACTGCGCCTCTAGCAACTGGAATATCCCCAGCTCCGGCTGCATCCAAAACCTTCAAAGTATTTGCAACAACCTGGTCAACATTGGTGTTGCCATCAACGCAGGTAACGCCTAATAAGTTGATTGCTGGATGCATCGCGGCAAAAAGTACTGCGAAGGCATCATCAACGCCGGTATCAACATCAAGAATGATTGAAGTTTTTTCCATAACCGATAGCCTAGCGGTATGAGCAAAGCAGTAATAGCGGTAGTTGGCAGTGCAATGATTGATCTAACTGCCTATGCCAAAGTAATTCCTGCTCCTGGGCAAACCTTAGAAGGTGACCTATTTACAACCGGTTTCGGCGGTAAAGGAGCCAACCAAGCCGTTATTGCCGCGCACTGTGGGGCCCACGTTCACTTTGTTGGAAAGTTAGGTAATGACCTATTCGGTGACTCCATTGCTGAAAATTTCAAGAAGCTAAGTATCGGTTCCGAATTTCTAGAACGCAGTGACACCCCCAACGGTGTTGCACATATCTGGGTCGATGCCAATGGTGAAAATAGAATCGTCATTATTCCTGGAGCAAATCATGAAATTGAATTGAAAAAGGCTGTTCAAGCTATTGATTCCATTCCAGAGCTTGCGGTTGTAGTTGCCCAATGTGAAATCAAGCAGGAAGTAACTCTGGCCGCATTTAGCGCAGCTAAAGCGCGAGGGTGTGCAACTATTCTCAATCCAGCGCCATATCAAACTCTGAGTAAAGAGCTCCTAGAAGTAACGGACTGGATTATTCCTAATGAAACTGAGTTCAAAGAGCTTCACGGTCAAGCACCATCTAATGATGAAGTCTTAAAGGGATTTAGACCAGGTAAGAATTCCATAGTTACTTTGGGATCAGAAGGTGCTGTGTTGATTACCTCCGATGGAAATCTCACTCGAGTGGGTGCGCCGAAAGTAAATGCTGTAGATACCACCGGTGCTGGTGATGCCTTTGTTGGAGTTTTTGCTTTTGGTCTAGCAAGTGGAAAGAGCCCAGAAGATGCGATGAAACTGGGAATTAAAGTTGCATCGATGAGTGTCACACGAAAAGGTGCGCAATCCTCATATCCTTCTCAAGCAGAGATAGAAACGCTTTCATAACCTCGTAATACAAAAGTAGGTCTGCGCACTAGCTCCCCCGCTAATTGCATATTGGGATATTTCTCCCATAACGCTGGCAGCGAAACACTCATCTCCAAGCGGGCAAGAGGTGCACCTAAACAGAAGTGAATTCCAGCCCCAAAACCAATGTGAGGATTGGGATCACGAGTTAAATCCATCTCATCCGCGTTCTCAAAGACTGTGGAATCTCGATTAGCTGAGCCGATTAGGGCTGCAATCTTCTGCCCCTTCTCTATTTTCACGCCGCCCAGCTCAGTATCAACGATTGCGGTGCGCTCAAATAAGTGAAGCGGGGCATCAAATCGCATGAATTCTTCAAGAGCAGTTTCAGTTATTGCACGTGAGTCTTTACGAAGAAGCTCAGTTTGATCTGGGCGCTCGAGGGCTGCAACCATTCCATTTCCAAATGCATTCACACTTGCTTCATGCCCTGCATTGAGTAGAAGTACACAGGTTGCTACTAGTTCATGTGAGTTCAGTTTTTCGCCATTTTCTTCAACCATTGCTAAATCAGTGATGAGATCCTGGCCTGGATTAGTTTTACGGTGTTCAGCCAAATTGCGAACATAATTAGCAAACTCTCCCGCTGCCTTTTTGGCTTCAATTTGGTACTGCTCTGAGGGATTGACTTCATACATCTTTACGATTGATTGTGACCACGGACGCAATAAGTGCTCTTCAGATTCTGGAAAGCCCAATAAGTCGGCGATGATTTTTACCGGTAGAGGTTCTGCGTAATCAGCGATTAAATCAAAGTTCTCTCCTGATTTAACTTTCTCATCGATTGCATCCAGTAGGCGCTGCGTGATGCGCTCTACCGCAGGTCGCATTCCTTCAATCTTGTTTCGATTAAATGCTTTTGCAACCAATGATCGCAAGCGTGTGTGCTTAGGTGGTTCACTATCTAAAATTGAGTCTGAGTGCAGCCAGTTGAAAGTTTCCCATTCAAAATCTGGCTCTTTGTCTGTGAAAATGCGGCCTAATGATTTATTTCTAAAGACATCATTGGCATCGCTATGGCGAGCAGCTAAAAATATCTGCATTCCCTCGTGCCAAACAGGTTTGCCAATCTCACGAAGAGCCTTTAACTGCTCGTATGGATCAGCGACAAAAGTAGGATTATTAAAATCAATCATTACTCAGCAGAGATTTTCGCATAGCCAGGTTTGATAACGCCATCAATGATCTTTAAACGCTCTGGATATGGAATAAACGCGCTTTTCATCGCATTAATTGTGATGCGCTGAAGCTCTGCAAAATCCCAGCCAAATGCCTTTACTGCCTCTTCCATCTCAAATGACATTGAAGTCTGACTCATCAAGCGGTTATCAGTGTTGAGGGTGACTCTAAAGCGCAAGCGGGCCAAGGCTCCGATGGGATGCTCGGCATAGCTCTTTGCTGCCCCTGTTTGAAGATTAGAGGTCGGACATAGCTCGAGTGGAATTCTGCGATCTCGAACGTAGGAAGCGAGTTGTCCTAACTTTGGTTCTGGGCCTGAGAAATCAATGTCATCGATGATGCGAACGCCATGACCTAAGCGCTCAGCACCGCATAGTTGAATTGCTTCCCAAATAGAAGGTAGTCCATATGCCTCACCTGCGTGAATGGTGAAGTGAGCATCCTCTTTGCGTAGGTAATCAAAAGTTTCTTTCTGATCACTAGGTGGAAAACCATCTTCAGGTCCTGCAATGTCAAAACCAACAACACCTTTCTCGCGATATTTAACTACTAGTTCAGCAACCTCTTGTGAAAGTTTATTCTGGCGCATTCCACAGAGCAATGAAAAGACATGAATCTCATGGCCTTCCGCTTTTGCTTCTGCCATTCCTTGCTTATAGCCTTCAATAGTTGCTTCAACAACATCGGCCATTGACAGGCCTTTTTCTGTGAAGAGCTCCGGTGCACCGCGAACCTCAGCATAGACAACACCATCTCTCGCCAAATCTAATGCGCACTCACGGGCAACTCGAATAATGTCATCACGTCGTTGCATCACTGCGATTGTGTGAGAAAAGGTTTCTAAGTAGCGAACTAAAGAACCTGAATCACATGATTCACGGAACCATGTTGCAAGTTCAGCAGCGTCATGGGTTGGGAGTGCGGTGTAACCAATTTCTTGTGCAATATCAATAATTGTTTGTGGGCGTAATCCGCCATCTAGGTGATCATGTAGCAGTACTTTTGGAACACGCTTAATCTGGGCTGGTGAGGGCTTACTTGTAAGGCTCAACTGAAGGCTCTCAATCCGTAATTCGTTCGACTACTAGTGGCAATCTATCTATTTTTCCATTCTTTGGTAAATCGCCAATAGTTACAGAATTAGTAAGCGATTCCTGCGCACGGGCAAAGGCTGCTGGAGTATCAGTATGCAATGTGTAGAGCGGTGCTCCAGCGGCCACAACATCACCTGGCTTAGCGTGAATCTGGATTCCAGCCCCGGCCTGAACTGCCTCGCCTTGTCGTGATCGGCCAGCACCTAAACGCCAGGCAGCCATCCCCACCTTCATGGCATCCATTGAAAGAATTGTTCCACTTGATGGCGCAGTTATAACAAGATTTTCTTTTGCGGTTGGAAGTTTTGCATCAGGATCTCCACCCTGGGCGCTAATCATCTGGCGCCACACATCCATTGCTTTCCCATTTTTCAACATATCAGCTGGATCGACGTTAGTTATACCAACTATTTCTAACATCTCACGTGCAAGTAGAACGGTAAGTTCGATGACATCGGCTGGTCCACCACCTGCCAACACTTCTACAGATTCTCGAACCTCTAATGCATTTCCTGCAGTAAGTCCCAATGGAATATCCATAGCTGTTACAAGTGCGATGGTTTTTACTCCGGCACGTTTTCCTAGCCCCACCATCACATGCGCCAACTCTTTAGCCTTTTGTGGATCACTCATAAATGCACCCGCACCAGTCTTAACATCAAGTACCAGTGCACTGGTTCCTTCAGCAATTTTCTTACTCATAATCGAGGAGGCAATCAGTGGAATTGCTTCTACCGTTGCAGTCACATCACGCAGTGCATACAACTTCTTATCTGCCGGAGCCAGCCCCGCTCCTGCTGCACAAATTACTGCTCCGCAATCTTGCAAAACTTTAAGCATCTCTTTATTTGATAGTGAGGCTCGCCAACCAGGAATAGATTCCAACTTATCTAGAGTTCCACCGGTATGGCCAAGACCTCGACCAGATAGTTGAGGAACGGCTGCGCCACAAGCAGCAACTAGTGGTGCTAGAGGCAAAGTAATTTTGTCTCCCACTCCACCTGTTGAGTGCTTATCCACTGTTGGTCGCGACAATGCTGACCAGCTCATGCGCTCACCGCTATTAATCATTGCATCAGTCCACCGAGAAATCTCTCGAGATTCCATGCCGTTAAGCAAAATTGCCATTAACAGCGCAGACATTTGTTCATCGGCTACTGCCCCGCGGGTGTAGGCATCGATTACCCAATCGATTTGTGGATCAGTTAATGAATGCCGATCACGTTTTGCAGCGATTACTTCAGCTGCTGAGAATGCCTCAACCTGCGACATTTAGCGCTCGTTGCGGTCTAAATCATCAGGACCAAAAGCCCAAGGCAACATTGCAGCCATTGTCTGAGGTCCGTCATCGGTCATCAAGAGTGCATTCGATCCACCATGCTCAAACAACAGTTGGCGACAACGCCCACATGGCGCCAAGTGATTTCCCTGTCCATCAACACATGAGATTGCAACTAAACGGCCACCACCTGTTGCGATCAGGTTTGAAACTAATCCGCACTCTGCACAAAGTCCTAGGCCATAACTGGCATTTTCAACATTGCATCCAGAGACTATGCGTCCATCATCTACTAGCGCAGCAACACCAACTGGAAACTTTGAATAAGGAGCATATGCCGTTTTCATCGCTGCAACTGCAGCGTTGTGCAGAGCATCCCAATCTATGGCTTTCATTACAATCCACCGCGACGGTATGGAATACCGTCAGCTGCTGGCATTCGTAGGCGTTGGGATGCAAGTGATAAAACCAGAAGAGTTGCAATATATGGCGTCATTGTTACTAACTGTCCCGGTAGAACATCGACGGCTAAGAAGAACCACATAAAGCCAGCAGACATCACGCCACCAATTGCTGCAGAAAGATATTTACCCTTGCGCACATCGCGATAAACAAGGTAAGCAAGAATGACAACAATCAAAAGAATGAGGGCATGGATTGCCGCTGAATCACGTAATTGCAACGCATCAGCAAAACCAAATAAACCAGCACCCATCAGAATTCCACCTGGGCGATAATTTCCAAAGAGGAGGGCAGCAAGGCCAATATAACCGCGCCCAGCAACTTGGTTTTCTTGATAGTGATTCGCTGCAACAATTGCTAAGAACCCACCACCTAATCCAGCCAAACCACCTGAGATGAGAACACCTGAATACTTCATTAAGTAAACATTTACGCCCAATGATTCAGCAGCAATTGGTGCCTCTCCAGCGCTGCGTAGTCGAAGTCCGAATGATGTTTTCCAGAGAATAAAGAACGAGATTGGAACTATTGCTACTGCAATTGCAGTTACATAGGAAAGATCTCCAGTGAAACCACGAAGAATTGATGCTACGTCAGAGATAAAAAACCATTGTTTTTCAGCGATTGGCGTCAAAATGTCAGGGCTCTTCCAACCAAAGTAAGTTCCACCTGAAAGCACAGGTACACCATTGTTTGAGATTGCACCTACATCTGGTGATTGCGATGGCCCTGGCCACGACCCGCCTTGGTAAAGGATTGTTGAAAGGTAGCGAACTAATCCAGCGGCGATGATGTTGATAGCAACACCAGAGACCACATGATCAACACCGAAAGAAATTGTTGCAATTGCATGGACAAGAGCACCTACTGCGCCAAAGAAAATTGCAGCCGCTAAACCAATCCATGGTCCGTGCTTGGAACCAATGAATCCGCCAGCCCATGCACCAAGAATCATCATGCCTTCAAGGCCGATATTTACAACACCTGAGCGCTCAGAGAACAAGCCACCCAGTCCTGCTAAAACAATTGGTACTGAAAGCAAGAGCGCCGCAGAAGCAGTTCCAATGCTAGTTAAGTCGTTCGCTCCAGTGATTAAGCGGATTATTGACATGACAAGAATGAGGAGTGTTGCGTTGAGTAAAAGCTTGGTTGCTTTAGCTTTCATGCTGCCACCACCTTTGCTAGCTCTTTGCTTTGCAGTGTTATCTTGTAACGGCGAATAACCTCATAAGCAATAACTGAGCTAAGTAAAATAGAGCCTTGCATAATCACATAAGTTTCAGGAGCTATATCGATAAGCTCAAGTGAACGTGAGCTCACTTCAAGGAAACCGAATAGCAATGCGCTAATTGCCATTCCTACTGCGCCATTTCGACCTAGTAGCGCCACAGCAATTGCTGAGAACCCAACTCCTGATCTAAATCCCATGGTGTAAGAATGAGTGTCGCCCAGAACTTCTGGAAGACCGGCCAAACCGGCAATTGCACCTGAAATAACTAGAGCTAGAAAAATCATTTTCTTTGAATTCACACCGCTTACGCGAGCCGCTATTGAATTTGCGCCTGATGCGCGCAATTCAAAACCAAAACGTGTGCGGTTAACAATGAACCAGAATGCAATACCAAGTGCAATCGCGACCAGTAACATGCCATAAACACCGCCGCCAGGCTGATCTTCTACGCCTAATTTATTCAATAATGGCATCAGATCTGGAACCTGCGCAGAGGCTGGAAGCGTCTTGGTTGTTAAGTTATTAGAACCTTCAGTAATTTCTGCAAAGTACTGAGAAAATAGGAAGGATGTAAGGCCAACGGCCAGTGAGTTCAACATAATCGTTGAGATAACTTCGCTCACACCCCGCTTAACCTTTAGGTAGGCCGCAATCGCTGCCCACAACCCACCGACAGTCATGGCAATGAGAAACACTGCAAGCACGTGAAGCACAGGTGGCAAGACAAATTTTGCACTCAGGTATGCACTAAAGAGAGCGCCTAGACGAAGTTGGCCTTCAACGCCAATATTAAATAGACCGGCTCTAAAGGTGACTGCAATGGCAATAGCTGCAATGTAATAGGGGGTAGCTATGTTGAGAACTTCAAGTAAAGAGCCAGCTTGTGTACCAAACTCCCACATTGTCTTATAAGCATCCATTGGAGATTTTTTAGATGCTAAAACCGCAAAACTAGAGATGACAATTGAAACAACGGCTGCAGCTATAGGCGCCGCAACTGCAAGAAGTACCTGTGTTGATGATGGTTTTTTCATTATGCACCAGTCATCGCAGAACCAAGTTGCTTAGGAGTTGTCTTTTGAGGATTAAGTTCAGCAGTAATTGCTCCGCGTAGCATCACTAGAAGTCGATCAGACATTCCAATGAGCTCTTCTAGGTCGGCTGAAATCAATACGATTGCCATTCCCTTTTCGCGTGCACGGCGAAGTTCTTCCCAAATTGCAGCTTGTGCACCAACATCCACGCCACGAGTGGGGTGTGATGCAATAAGGAGCGCGGGGGCCTTACTCATTTCACGTCCTACGATAAATTTTTGTTGGTTACCACCTGATAACGCCGTGGCCAAAGTGTGCGGACCTGGTGCGCGGACATCAAACTCATCCATGATTACTCGAGTATCTGCAATTGTGGCTTTCTTATCCAGAATAAAACCACGCATAACGGGCTTACTTCGCTGATGCCCAAGAATTCTATTTTCCCACAGTGGTGAATTCATCATTAATGCCTGTCGCTGGCGATCCTCTGGAATCAAGCCAATACCTGCATCATGGCGATGGGCCACGGTGTAGTGATCTATGTTTTCACCTTTAAATTCAATCTGGCCCGTGTAATCACGCAGACCCATGATTGCTTCGACTAACTCAGCTTGGCCATTTCCTTCAACTCCAGCTATGCCAATAACCTCACCAGCTTGCAGATCAAAGGAGATATGAGAAATTAAATCGCGACTACCTGATGTAGTTGGAATTGAAACATCTTTAAGAGAGAGTGTGGTCTCAGGACGGCGAGTATCACCATGGGTGGATGGCTGTGGAAGTTCGCTGCCCACCATGAGTTCAGCTAACTGCCTTGCAGTGACATCTTTTGCTTTCACTTGGGCAACGGTGGATCCAGCACGAACCACAGTTACATCATCGGCAACGCGTAATACTTCATCGAGTTTGTGAGAGATAAAGATAATTGCCATTCCTTCAGCGCGAAGACCTTTGAGTGCATTAAATAGGTCATCAACTTCCTGAGGAACTAGCACTGCTGTTGGTTCATCAAAAATCAAAATTCGAGCGCCACGATAAAGAACCTTCAAAATTTCAACCCGCTGGCGCTGCCCAACGCCTAACTCTTCAACCAAAATATCTGGATCAACATCTAAGCCATATGCCGCAGACATATCAGCAACTTTCTTGCGGGCTGCGGCAAAATCAATTGTAATTCCACGCTGAGGTTCAGCACCTAAAATGATATTTTCTAAGACAGTGAAGTTATCTGCCAGCATAAAGTGCTGGTGAACCATGCCAATACTGGCATCGATTGCATCATTAGGGTTTTTAAAATTGACGGCTTGGCCATTGACCAAAATTTCTCCGCCATCTGGGTGTTGCATTCCATACAAAATCTTCATTACGGTGGATTTTCCTGCACCGTTTTCACCAACAAGGGCGTGAACAGTTCCAGTTTCAACCTTCATAGAAACGTCTTTGTTGGCGATTACGCCTGGGAAGCGCTTGGAGATGTGTCGCAGTTCAACAGCTACTGACACTTAAGGACTCTCCTTTGAGTTGATAATTAAAAAACATTTGGCCCAACAAGGAGATTTAACTCCATTGTTGGGCCAAATGCCACTATTTAGAAAGTGATTATGGCTTTGTTGGAACCTTAATCTTGCCAGACTTGATTCCTGCTGCAGCCTTGTCGATTGCAGCCTTGTACTTGGTGATGTATCCGCCAGAGTATGAAACTCCAACGCCATCTAGAGCCAAGTTGTATTGACGTCCGTAGATACCAGCCTTGGCATCGATAACGTCGTTAACTGAAGAGCCAGCAACTGATGTTGCGATTACGTCATAAACAGCACGGTCAACGCGCTTGATCATTGATGTAAGCATGTTCTTCTTCTCAGCAGCTGAAGCTGTTAGGTACTGATCAGAGTCAACTCCGATAGTCCAAACCTTCTTGCCAGCATTTGCTGCATCTGTTGCAGCTGCGAAGTTACCCGCACCTGAACCACCAGCAGCTGAGTAAATAACATCTGTGCCCTTATCGATCATTCCCTTAGCAATAACCTTTGCCTTAGCTGGGTCATTGAAACCAGAGAAGTCTGGGAACTCTGTTACATACTTAACATCAACTGTTGCAGACTTCTTTGTTGCCTTAACACCAGCAACGAATCCTGCTTCAAACTTCTGTAGTAGAGGAATACGAACTCCACCGATGTAACCAATCTTTCCTGACTTTGAAGCAAGTGCTGCTGCAACGCCAGCTAGGTATGAACCTTGCTCTTCAGAGAAGATAAGGCCAGCAACGTTAAGAAGATCTACTGATGCATCATCAACAATTCCGAACTGTGTGTTTGGGTAATCTGATGCAACGGCCTTAAGTGGGCCTGCATACAAGAAACCAACTGCGATGATTGGGTTGTATCCAGCCTTAGCGAGCAAGCGGAGCTTGTCTTCGCGCTCTGAATCTGAACCAGTTGTAACTGTTACTTCTTTAGCAGTAACACCAAACTTCTTCTTGGCAGCATCTAGACCAGCTGCAGCAGAGTCATTGAAAGACTTGTCTCCGCGGCCACCGATGTCATACGCAAGTCCAACTTTTACCTTTGATGCTGCAGTTGCAGATGGTGCAACAAATGCAGTTGCTGCAATAGCTGCTGCAGCGATAACTGCTACGAGACGAAATACTTTCTTCAATTTTCCTCCTTCAAGGGGCTCCCCTACGCCTACCAAAAGCAGGTATAGGAGCTCTGTGTGTAAGTGAGCCTAGTAGTTATGCATGAATAAACTCAACACACGCCAGCAGATTTAGGCGCGAGGCATGTAACGTTTTGGATAAGTCTCAACCTGGAGTTGATACTGCTATTGCTGGGTTACTTAACGATCCCCAGGTTTTCATAGGCCTTTTCAAGGGTTTGTGACGCCACTACACGGGCTTTTGTTGCCCCGTCATGCAAAATATCCAGCAGGTGCTTCTCATCGCTCAATAAATCAATTGCCTTAGCGCGAATAGGTCGGAAATATTCAACAACAACCTCAGCCACAGCCCCTTTAAAGTCGCCATAACCCTTGCCATCAAATTCAGCCTCTAAAGCTGGGATTGTTTTGCCCGAGAGCGCACTGTGAATCGTCAGTAAATTACTAATTCCAGGCTTTTCTCTTTCATCATATTTCACTTCGCGCCCAGCATCTGTTGCCGCACTCTTAATCTTCTTAGCATTTGATTCTGGAGTGTCCATTAACTCCAGAACTCCTGCGGCAGATCCTGATGATTTACTCATCTTGGCCGATGGATCTTGAAGGTCTTGAATCTTAGCTGCGGTTTTTAAAATAAAGTTTTCTGGGATCGTAAAAGTCTGACCAAAGCGAGTATTAAAGCGTCCTGCTAAGTCACGTGTTAACTCAATGTGCTGGCGCTGATCTTCACCGACTGGAACTAAGTTTGCTTGATACAACAAAATATCTGCTGCCTGCAACATTGGGTATGTAAAAAGTCCAACGCGGGCAGAATCAGATCCACCCTTTGCAGATTTATCTTTGAACTGTGTCATGCGACTTGCTTCGCCAAAACCAGCCATGCATTCCATGAGCCAACCCAATTGATTGTGTTGTGGAACTTGTGACTGAACAAATAGCGTTGACTTTTCTGGTGAAATTCCTAGAGCAATTAACTGGGCAGCAGAAGCCAATGTCCGCTTTCGCAATAGTGCAGGTTCGATTTCGCCAGTGAGTGCATGCAAATCCACAATGCAATAAAAGGCATCATGGCCATCTTGTAAATCTACCCATTGCTTAACGGCGCCTAAGTAGTTACCCAGGTGGAAGGAATCACTTGTTGGCTGGATTCCAGATAAAACTCGCTTGGCGCTCATGCGCTAATTCTTTCACACATCATGCGTTACGAGAGATCAATAGCTGGCCAGCGCGCTTACCTTCCATAGAAAGCACTGTAATTCGCACTCCATCGACCACTACTACGTCATGCTCCTTAGGAATTCGGCCCAAATGATGCATGACAAAGCCGCTGGCTGTTTCATACGGACCATCTGGAACTTCTAGGTTAGTTTGCTCAACTAAATCCTCAATTGAAATAAGGCCATCGACCTCAAAATCACCCGTGCGAGATTCGATTGCAATATCAGTCTCATCTTCATCATATTCATCTCTGATATCACCGATTAAGCACTCAACTAAATCTTCCAAGGTCACAATGCCATCAGTGCCACCGTATTCATCAAGAACGATTGCAACGTGCTGGCCTTGTTTACGCATCTCAGAAAGTGCAGGCAAAATTCCTTTTGTTCCAGGCAAAAAGATTATGGATCGAACTAGTTCAATAATCTTTGTTTCTCTAGTTGCCAAAGAGGTATCTAGTAAATCGCGCACGTGAATAAAGCCAATCACTTCATCGGAAGAACCCCGAATGACTGGATAACGAGAATGGGCTTTATCGACCGCTAAATCAATAGCCTTGCCAACAGTTAATGAAACATCCATGAAATCTACTTCAGTGCGTGGGACCATAACTTCATGGATCTGTCGCTCGGAGGCGTTAAAGACTTCTTCAACAATGTCTCGTTCTTCATCACTTAATGCGGCATGGCCAGATACAAGATCCAATAACTCTTCTTCAGAGATTTGGCTTCTAGCCTCTTTGGGATCGATGCCAAATGCGCGCAGAACAATGTCTGTAGATTTTGACAGTAGCCAGATCAATGGGCGGAAAATGTTGGCAACGACATTAATGATTCCAGCCGTTGCCAAGGCAATCTCTTCAGCCCTAAATAGAGCCACTCTCTTTGGAACTAACTCGCCAAAGACTAAAGAGAAATAAGCAATCACTAAAGTGACACCCAGCAGAGAAATAGTCGTACTCCAGGCGTTGGAAATGCCTAGAGACTCCAGCCACGGAATGACATAGTCACCTAGCTGATCAGCACCAAGGGCGGCAGAGAGAAAGCCGCTGACTGTTACGCCAATTTGAACCGCAGCCAGCAATCGGTTGGGGTGTGCGGCTAGGGCTGCAACGCGAGCGCCACGTTTGCCACGGGTCGCAATTTCTCGGACTTGGCTATCTCGAAGTGAGATGAGGGCGATTTCAGCTGCTACGAAGAATGAGGCCAGAACAATAAGGCCAGCGATCAGGGCTAAATCTGTAAGTAACGTACCGACCGAGTGAGTCTCCATTAGGTCTCTAACTATACGGCAATGCTCGAAGGGCCGGTCTAGCCAATTTCCCCCTTTACGCGTAACCTTCGGTGCGTTGGTCCACCCGGACCATCACCTTCATCCACGGACCGTCGGGCACGTACCTGCCCGGAGAAGGAGAGCAATCTCATGGCATCAGTAGTTTTCGAAGCCGCATCACGTATCTATCCAGGAACAACTGCACCTGCAGTCGATAAATTAAATCTCACTGTCAATGACGGTGAGTTTTTGGTTTTAGTCGGACCATCAGGTTGCGGTAAGTCAACATCACTTCGTATGTTGGCAGGACTTGAAGAAGTCGATAACGGAAGAATCTTGATCGGCGATCGCGACGTTACAAACGTTGCACCAAAAGATCGCGATATCGCGATGGTATTCCAGTCATATGCGTTGTACCCACACATGACAGTTGCAGAAAATATGGGCTTCGCACTAAAGATCGCTGGAACTCCAAAAGAAGAACGTGAACGCCGCGTTCTTGAAGCAGCTAAGTTGCTAGACCTTGAGCCATACCTAGAGCGCAAGCCAAAAGCTCTTTCAGGTGGACAGCGTCAGCGCGTTGCTATGGGTCGCGCAATTGTTCGCGAACCTCAGGTTTTCCTTATGGATGAACCTCTATCAAACCTTGATGCGAAGTTGCGCGTTGCAACTCGTACACAGATCGCTGCATTGCAGCGTCGCTTAGGAATCACAACTGTTTATGTAACACACGACCAGGTTGAAGCTATGACTATGGGTGATCGTGTTGCAGTTCTTAAGGATGGCTTGCTCCAGCAAGTAGACACACCTCGTAATCTCTATGACAACCCAGCAAATGCTTTCGTTGCAGGCTTTATTGGATCTCCTGCCATGAACTTGCTTAACGCTCCAATCGTGGGCGGCAAGGCAATGCTTGGAAATCTTGGACTTGCAGTTCCAGCCTCTGCTGGAAATGAAGTAACTGTTGGTGTTCGCCCAGAAGGCTTCACACCATCAACTGAGGGATTCCATGTTTTGGTTGAAGTAGTTGAAGAACTTGGTTCAGATGCTTTCGTTTATGGAAAGCCAGCTGATACAAATGTTAAGTTCGCTAACGCAACAGATGAAGGCGCACAGATTATTGTTCGCTGGGATCCAAAGAATCCTCCAAAGGCTGGTCAAACAATTACTGTTACTGCAAATCCAAATGCAGTTCACTTGTTTAACTCAACAACTGGAGAGCGTATTTAGAGTATTAAATAAAAA
This sequence comes from Actinomycetota bacterium, assembly GCA_947487595.1. Classification (GTDB taxonomy): domain Bacteria; phylum Actinomycetota; class Actinomycetes; order Nanopelagicales; family Nanopelagicaceae; genus Planktophila. Next base: position 12,940 of record CANKXJ010000004.1, on the reverse strand, counting down.
AACCCGCCGTATCCATACGGCGGGTTTTTTTCTTGAATTTTTAGGCCATTGCTTTCTTCAGGTTTTCATCGATGGAATTGAGAAACTCCTGCGTAGTTTGATACGGAGCTTGCTTTGAAATCAGGAGGGATAGATCCTTGGTCATCTTGCCTTGCTCAACAGTCTCAATACAAACGCGCTCTAGGGTGTCGCAAAACTTAGCTAGATCGGTGTTGTTATCAAGCTTTGCACGGTGAGCAAGTCCACGAGTCCACGCAAAGATTGAAGCGATTGGATTTGTAGAAGTTGCTTTACCCTTTTGGTGATCACGGTAGTGACGAGTAACAGTTCCATGTGCTGCCTCTGATTCAACAATCTTTCCATCTGGTGTCATCAACACTGATGTCATTAAACCCAGTGAGCCATAACCCTGAGCCACTGTGTCTGATTGAACGTCGCCGTCATAGTTCTTACATGCCCAGACATAGCCACCCTCCATGCGAAGTGACATTGCAACCATGTCATCGATAAGGCGGTGCTCATACCAAATACCTGCAGTATCAAATGCGCCTTTGAACTCTGCTTGGTAAATCTCTTCAAAAATATCTTTGAAGCGTCCGTCGTAGGCCTTTAGGATTGTGTTCTTAGTTGAGAGATAAACTGGGTACTTGCGAATAAGTCCGTAGTTCAAAGATGCACGAGCAAAGTCACGGATTGATTCATCCAAGTTATACATACCCATTGCCACACCTGAAGATTTGAAATCAAAGACGGTGTATTGCGTTGGGGCTGATCCATCCTCTGGAACAAATGACATTGTTAGCTTGCCTGCACCTGGAACTTTGAAATCTGTTGCTCGGTATTGATCACCAAATGCATGACGACCGATAACAATTGGCTTAGTCCAGTGAGGAACTAAACGCGGAACGTTGCTAATAATGATTGGCTCACGAAAAATTACGCCACCCAAGATGTTACGCACAGTTCCATTAGGAGACTTCCACATCTTCTTGAGACCAAATTCTTCAACGCGGGCCTCATCAGGAGTGATTGTTGCGCACTTAATTCCAACACCATGCTTTTGGATTGCATGAGCTGAATCAATAGTGACTTGATCATCGGTGGCATCACGGTTTTCCATACCAAGGTCGTAGTACTCAAGATTGACGTCCAAATAAGGAAGAATTAATGAGTCTTTGATGAACTGCCAGATGATGCGAGTCATCTCGTCACCATCTAGTTCAACAACAGTGCCTTCAACTTTGATCTTGGCCATGTAATGCGCTCCCTTAGAGTGTTTGTACGTCTGCTTGTTTTGCACGAACCGCTTCAGCTGCCGCCTTGAGAGCTTCAATTTCAGAACCGGTCAACTTACTTTCAACAACTTTCTTGATTCCGCTGCGGCCAATCTCAGCTTCAACACCTAGATAGACACCAGAAATTCCATACTCGCCATCAACCCATGCACACACTGGCATTACCGCACCTGAATCTTCGATAACAGCTTTTGCCATTCTGGCAGCTGCTGCAGATGGTGCGTAGTAAGCAGATCCTGTCTTAAGGAGTGCAACAACTTCGGCGCCACCATTGCGTGTGCGATCAACTAATTCATCGATTTCAACTTGTGAAAGCAAATCACTTAAGGCTTTGCCATCTACTGTGCAACGACTTGGGACTGGAACCATCGTGTCACCGTGTGAACCCAGAGTCAGTGTCTTAACTAAACCAACTTTAACGCCAAGCTTTTCGGCAACAAAGTTAGTAAAGCGGGCAGTATCAAGCATTCCTGCCTGACCCATAACGCGGTTTTTTGGAAAGTTAGTTGCAAGCTGAGCAAGGGCAGTCATTTCATCTAGTGGATTTGAAACTACAATGATTACTGCATTAGGAGAATGCTTAGCAATATTTTCAGCAACTCCACGAACAATTCCTGCGTTAACGCCGATGAGATCCATGCGGCTCATGCCAGGCTTGCGTGGAAGTCCTGCAGTAATAACTACTACATCAGAGTTAGCTGTTGCTTCATAGCCGGCGCCTTCAGGTGATGTTGTTGCGCCAATAATTTTTGTCTCAAAACCCTCAATTGAACGAGACTGGTTCATATCAAGGGCTAGACCCTCAGGCTTACCTTCAAGGATGTCAGTTAAAACGACGGTGTCGAAGATGTTGTATTCGGCTAAACGAAGCGCAGTTGTTGAACCGTAAAAACCTGCACCAACTACTGTGACTTTTCCGCCCATGGCGTACTCCTTATATTCGCTCAATACGCCCAACTCTACCCTCAGCGAGGAAGTGCAATTGCCAAAGCAAAGAGGGCTATAGCTATTAGTAGTGGGAAATAAAAGTCGAATTTACGTTGATTCCGAGCCTTTATGGCCATCCCTGCGGTTCCAGCTGCAATCAAAAGTGATGCACCTCGCACTACTCCAAAGATGCCTAATGCAATCCCAATCAAGATTATGACATTGCTGGCAAGTGCTAAAAATCGGTCATTTATCCGCATGCATCAACAACATTCTTCACTAACATCGCGCGAGTCATGGGACCTACTCCACCTGGCATTGGCGCAACCCATGAAGCCACATCCATTACAGATGAATCAACATCACCAAGTAAGCCTTTATCAGTACGTGAAATACCAACATCAATGACAACAGCACCTGACTTAATCATCTCTGCTTTGAGGAAATGTGCTTGTCCCACAGCAGCAACAATAATGTCGGCTTTCTTAGTGTGCATTAATAAATCTTTTGTTCCGGTATGTGTAAGAGTAACAGTTGCATTTTCTTGTTTTCGAGTGAGCAACAAGCCAAGTGGACGCCCAACAGTTAATCCACGACCAATGACAGTAACTTCGGCACCTTTAGTACTAATTCCATAGTGAGTTAAAAGTTCAACAATTCCATGTGGCGTGCAAGGAAGTGGTGCGTCATAACCTGAAACTAATCGGCCTAAGTTCATTGGGTGCAAACCATCAGCATCCTTTGATGGATCAATTGCTTCTAGGACTCTTTGTGTGTTTATTCCATTAGGCAATGGAAGCTGCACGATATAGCCGGTGCATTCTTTAGATGAATTCAAATCTTTAATTGCGGCCATAACATCTGCTTCACTTGTACTCTCTGGTAGGTCCACGCGAATTGAAGTGATACCAATTTCATGGCAGTCACTGTGCTTTCCATCAACGTATGAATGTGATCCTGGATCATCACCCACGAGAACAGTTCCAAGACCTGGAGTGATTCCACGTGATTTAAGTTCGGCAACACGGATAGTTAATTCGTCTTTGATTTTTGACGCCAATGCTTTTCCATCCAGAATTTGTGCACTCATAGCGCTCATCCTAATAGCCTCTTAGGCGTGAGAGAAATGACGTACGCCTGTGAAGAACATCGCAACGCCAGCCTTTTGCGCTACTGCAATCACCTCTTGATCACGAACACTTCCGCCTGGTTGCACAATTGCAACCACTCCAGCATCAATCAAGATCTGTAACCCATCAGCAAATGGGAAAAATGCATCACTTGCAGCAACAGAGCCTTTTACTCTTTCCCCTGCACGATCAACAGCTAACTTTGCAGAATCAACACGATTTACTTGACCCATTCCAATTCCAACAGACGCGGTATTTTTTGCTAACAAAATTGCATTGCTCTTCACGCTTCTCACGCTGCGCCATGCGAATTCAAGATCTTTCATAGTTTGGTTATTAACTTTTGCGCCACTGACTTGCTTCCAATTACTTGGTGAATCACCAGGTGCATCAATCAAATCTGTTTCTTGAAGAAGAACTCCGCCTGATACAGGGCGGAGCTCAAGTGGAGCAATTTCAGGAACTGCACACCTTAGAATTCGAATTGAAGGCTTTTTCATGAGAAGCTCTAATGCGTCCTCGTCATAATCAGGAGCGATTAATACTTCAGTGAAAATATCTGAAAGTGGTGTTGCCATTGCAAGATCTACTTTTCGGTTAGCTGCCACTACCCCACCAAAAGCTGAAACTGGATCGCACTCGTGTGCATGCTGATAAGCAATTGCTACTCCTTGGGCACACACTGCAATGCCACAAGGGTTTGAATGTTTCATAATAGATACAGCTGGATCGCGATGATCTAAAACTGCTCGCCAGGCAGATTCTGCATCGGTATAGTTATTGAAAGACATCTCTTTTCCATGCAGCTGAACTGCATTTACGATTCCAACCGGGCCGCCCGAGTAAATCGCTGCGCTTTGATGTGGATTCTCCCCATAACGCAAAACATTCTCTCGATGCCAAATTCGTCCAAACCATTCAGGCAGTTCATCGTTTTGCCCCAGCCAATTAGCGATCGTTAAATCGTATTCAGCTGTAGTTCTAAAAACCTCTAACGCCAATTGCTTGCGCTCTGCTTGGGTGAATCCCCCGGCTTTAATTGCAGAGAGCAACTGGTCGTATTGCGAAGTCTTGCAAATAACAGCCACAGAGCCATGGTTTTTAGCTCCCCCGCGCAACATGGATGGACCACCAATATCTATCTGCTCGATGCATTCCGCAAAGTTAGCACCTGATGCGATAGTTGCTGCAAAGGGATAGAGATTAATTATCACTAAATCAAAGGGTTCAATGTCTAAATCTTTAATTGCAGCTAAATGCTCTGGATTGTTTTGGTCGGCCAAGATTCCTGAGTGAACACGGGGATGTAAAGTCTTGACTCGCCCACCCATAATCTCTGGGAATCCTGTGTATGCACTTACTTCAGTCACAGCTATTCCAGCGGCTTGTAAGACCTTTGCTGTGGAGCCGGTTGAGAGAATTTCAACGCCAGCGCCACTGAGTGCATTTCCAATTTCAAGCAAGCGATCTTTGTCATAGACACTTACCAGTGCTCGACGAATAGATTTGCGATCAGACATTGCGCTCCAAAGTTGGAAGAATCAGGGCGATGGTCGCAACAATGAGACCGCGTTCAACTTTCTTAATTCTCTCATGAAGTGTGGCCTCATCATCTCCTGACAACACTGGCACCTCCATTTGAGTAATGATCGGACCTGTGTCCACGCCATCATCAACCCAGTGAACCGTAGTGCCTGTAACTGGAACTCCAGCAGACAGCGCATCACGAACCGCATGAGCACCAGGAAACTGTGGCAGAAGGGCGGGATGAGAATTAATAGTTGGAAATCGATTCACAAAATCTGGAGGAAGAATGCGCATAAAACCCACGCTCACAACTAAATCAGCTGAAAGTGAAACTACAGTTTGAATGATTCCTTGGTTCCACTCGTTGCGTGAATCCTTCATCGGTAAGACAAAAGTTTGGATATTGGCTTCCTGTGCCCGCTTTATTGCTTGAGCATCTGGGTTATCGCTAATGAGTGCAACGATTTCGATTTCAAGTTCGTCGGCATCAATTATTGCTTGGGCAAGAGTGCCTGAACCTGAAGCCAGCAACACAACACGATGGCTCATTAGCGCTTTCCAAGGCGAGGCAAATACAGAGCCAGAAACGCACCTAGAGATAGTTCAGCTGCGAGTGAGAGCGTGAATTTCCATGGTGACACACCCACAGCAGACATCGCATCTGTTAGAAGCGCACCACTACCGGCAATTCCAATTACTACACACATAATTACGCTAACAACCAAACTTTGAACCAAGATTCTCATATTCAAATCTATTGTCCAGCTAGCAAGCAACGCTCCAGTTAAAATGACTAGAACTATTCCAAAAAGTCCAAAGAGTGACTCACCTGTTGGTAGTGCGCCGAGCAATGGAAAAGCTGGAATTGAATTAAGGTCAAACTTCCATGGTGCAACCATCGTTCCTGATCCCACTGCAAAACCTGCACCAGAGAAATAGCCCAGAACTGCTACAACAGCATTTGGAATATAAAGAATATTCAGTAGGAGTAGAAGCAGACCGCCCAAAATTCCTGGCTCCAAAACAGTTGTTAGGTTTTTAACTGTTGAGAGATGAGTGAAAATTGAGATTCCAAGAATGATCGATGAAATACCTAGTAATAGCGCCAAAGCCCTGGAACCATATAAAACCGCCTGAGCAAAAACTAGTCGACGGCCAACCGTTGCTGCAGTAACTAGTACCAATGGAAAGACAAAAACTGGAGCCAGATACCAAACTGGCTTAACGGCTTGAGTGGATGAAAAATAGGAAAGAAGCGCTGCTGCGATGCTGTACTGGGCTGCAAAGAGGAGTCGAGCCAATGGCAACGTAGAAGTGTTGTGGTCTAAGCGATCAATAACACGGTTAAACCCATTTCGAATTGCAAAAATTGGCAGTACTACTGCCCCTAAAGGTAAGTAGGAAAGATAGCCAGCAATATTTGCTGGTGGTAGCGCTAATGAAAACGGTACTTGATGCGCGCCAAGCCAAATCCAGAGTGCTGCCCGCAATGGATCTCCGGTATTTCCAGTTGCACTTCCGGCAGTTGCCCACGCAAGAAGTGCGATGAAAGAAATAGGGAATAGAACAAAGGCAATGCTGCGCGCGACTTGGACCACAGTGGTTCCAAGTACGCGGCCAAACATGGTCTTAGCGGCCTAGGATCGCGCGCAATAAACGCGCAGTTTCACTTGGAGTTTGACCAACTTTTACACCAGCTGCTTCAAGGGCATCTTTCTTTCCTTGAGCAGTTCCTGAAGAACCAGAAACAATCGCACCAGCGTGTCCCATCGTCTTTCCTTCAGGTGCGGTGAAGCCTGCGACATAACCAACAACTGGCTTAGTCACATACTCTGCGATGAATGCGGCTGCGCGCTCTTCAGCATCGCCACCAATTTCACCAATCATCACAATTGCTTGTGTATCAGGATCATCTTGGAAGGCGCGAAGGCAATCGATATGTGTAGTTCCAATAACTGGATCTCCACCAATACCAACTGCTGTACTAAAACCAATATCTCGAAGCTCATACATCATTTGATATGTAAGAGTTCCTGATTTAGAAACCAAGCCAATAGGTCCAGCACCAGTGATATCTGCTGGGATAATTCCAATGTTGGATTTTCCTGGGCTAATTAAACCTGGGCAGTTTGGCCCAACAATGCGAGTTGTGCCCTTAGTAAGTGAATAGGCATAGAAACTTGCAGAGTCATGAACTGGAATTCCCTCAGTAATAACCACAACTAAAGGCATGGCAGCATCAATAGCATCTATAACTGCAGCTTTAGCAAACTTAGGTGGAACGAAAACTACTGAAGCATTAGCACCAGTTGCACTCATTGCTTCGGCAACAGTATTGAAGACTGGAAGTTGATGGCCATCAATATCGACAACCTGTCCGCCCTTACCAGGAGTAACTCCGCCAACAATCTTTGTGCCAGAGGCCAACATACGGCGGGTGTGCTTGGTTCCTTCAGAACCTGTCATTCCCTGAACAATTACCTTAGTATTTTCATTTAAGAAGATAGACATTTACTTTGCCGCCAATTCTGCAGCACGATCAGCTGCGCCATCCATTGTGTCTAGCTGCTGCACTAATGGGTGTGCTGCTTTATTCAAAATTGCTCGGCCTTCCATAACGTTATTGCCATCAAGGCGAACAACGATTGGCTTAGTGGCCTTAGAACCAAGTAATTCAAGGGCTTGAACGATTCCTGTTGCGACGGCATCACACGCAGTGATTCCACCGAATACGTTAACAAAAACGCTCTTCACATCTTTATCACCCAAAATAATTGAAAGACCATCGGCCATAACTTGAGCTGAAGCGCCTCCACCAATATCGAGGAAGTTTGCTGGGCGGACTCCACCATGCTTTTCTCCAGCATAAGCAACAACATCTAATGTGCTCATAACTAGACCAGCACCGTTACCAATAATTCCAACTTCGCCTTCTAGCTTGACGTAGTTAAGACCCTTTTCCTTGGCTGCAGCTTCTAGTGGATTCTCAGCAGCTTGATCAATGAGTGCTTCATGATCTGGTTGACGAAAATCTGCATTGTCATCAAGAGTGACTTTTCCATCAAGTGCAATAACTTTGCCATCTTTGGTCTTCACCAACGGATTAACTTCTACCAAAGTTGCATCTTCAGACTGGAATACTTCCCACAATTTCACAAGCACCTTGGCAACTTGATCGGCAACATCTGCTGGAAAATTAGCGGCAGTGACAATCTCTTTAGCCTTTGCTGCACTAATTCCATCAACAGCAGATACTGGAATCTTTGCAAGCTTTTCTGGAGCAGTGTGAGCAACTTCTTCGATATCCATACCACCAGATACTGATGCCATAACAAGAAACGTGCGGTTGGAGCGATCAAGCAAAATTGCTAAGTAATATTCAGATTCAATTGGAGCAGCTGCAGCAATCATTACTGTGCCAACAACATGGCCTTTGATATCCATTCCAAGAATTGCGCCCGCTTTTTCACGGGCGTCAGCTGGGTTTTCTGCAAGCTTCACGCCGCCTGCTTTTCCTCGGCCTCCAACTTTTACTTGGGCCTTAACGATTACTTTGCCACCAATCTTTGTTGCCACAACCTGAGCTTCATCGGCAGTAGTTGCAATTGCAGCTGCCAAAACAGGTACGCCATGTTTTTCAAAGAGATCGCGAGCTTGATATTCAAAGAGATCCACTGGTGCTCCACATTCTAATTAGGCCCTAATCCTAGAGCTTCTCAACGGGTGCATAACGCAGCAGTAAACGCTTCTCACCGTACTGACCAAAGTTAATTGTGGCCTCTGCCTTATCTGCCTCACCGGCAACTGCAACAACAGAGCCCAAACCAAATGTGTCATGTGACACACGATCACCAATTTGTAGCTCCATTACTGAAATCTTCTTACCTGTTGCTCGTGGTGGCGGTGGAGTTGAAACACGTGATTTACGAACCATTGATGGAGTTAAAGATGCTCCACCTTGATTGCGCCACTCAATTACATCTTCTGGAATCTCATCAAGAAAGCGTGATGGTGGATTGTAATTTGGTGCACCCCAAGTTGAGCGATATTCAGCACGTGAAATATATAGACGTTGACGTGCCCGAGTTAAACCAACATAGGCAAGTCGGCGCTCTTCTTCAATCTCATCTTTTTCACCAAGTGTTCGTGAATGAGGGAAAATTCCATCCTCCATCCCAGTTAAGAAAACAGTTGGAAACTCAAGACCTTTAGCCGTATGCAATGTCATCATTGTTACAACACCGCCATGATCTTCACCTTCTGGTATCTCATCGGCATCGGCCACTAAAGAAACCTTTTCTAGAAAGCCCGCTAAAGAGATTTCTTCATCTTCGCCTAATTCTTCAATTGGCCGCTCTTCATACTCCATTGATACTGCAACTAATTCCTTTAAGTTTTCAACTCGCACTTCATCTTGAGGGTCAGTGCTATCAGCTAACTCCTTTAATAAACCAGATTGCTCAAGAGCTGCTTCAACAATGACAGATGGTCTGGTCTTGGCTTCAACCAAGACACTTAGAGCGCTAATCATGGAAGTAAAGTCATTAATCCCTTGAGCTGCACGTGAAGGTAATCCAGGGGCCTCTGTGCATCGAAGCAAACCTTGCCAAAAAGAAATTGAGTTCTTGTTAGCAAATACATCCACATAATCTAAAGAGGTATCGCCGATGCCCCTCTTTGGAACATTGATGATACGGCGCAGAGAGATCTCATCTTCTAAGTTGGCTAATACCCGCAAATAGGCGAGTAAGTCCTTAACTTCCCGGCGCTCATAGAAGCGCAAACCACCTACGACCTTATAGGGCAGGGCATTACGCATGAATACTTCTTCAAAAACGCGTGACTGGGCATTTGTCCTATAGAAGATTGCCGTATCTCCGGGCTGAGATTTTGACTCCTTCTGCAGTTGACGAATTTCATCAGCGATGAAACTGGCTTCATCATGTTCACTCTCGGCCACATAGCCAACAAGAGGTGCACCAGATCCGGCATCGGACCATAAGTTCTTTTCTTTACGGCTTTCATTGCGAGTTATAACTGCATTAGCAGCATTTAAAATGTTTTGAGTCGAACGATAGTTTTGTTCAAGCAAGACAGTGCTGGCATTTGGATAGTCGAGTTCGAACTGCAAGATATTACGAATCGTGGCACCGCGGAAGCCGTAGATACTTTGGTCAGCATCTCCCACAACACATAGCTCGGCTAGAGGAATCCCTTCAGCTTCTATGCCCACTAACTCTTTGACCAATATGTATTGGGCATGATTGGTGTCTTGATACTCATCTACTAATACATGGCGAAAGCGAGACCTAAAGCGTGCTTTAGATTCTGGAAAACGCTGAAGTACTTCAACTGTTTTTAGAATCAAGTCATCGAAATCCATAGCGTTGGCGCGCTGTAATCGTTGTTGATAGACCGTATAGACATCAGCAACTACTTGTTCAAATTGATTGCTTGCAGCATTTATGTAGTCTTGTGGGCCAAGGAGTTCATTTTTGGCATTTGAAATCATTGCTTGAAACTGACGAGCTGGATAACGCTTGGCATCTAAGTTGAGTTCTTTTGCAACAATGGTGACGAGGCGAAGTGAATCTGCTGAGTCATAAATAGAAAAGGAGTTGCTATAGCCAAGGCGCATAGCTTCTTGTCGCAAGATGCGAACGCAGGCTGAGTGAAAAGTGGAGACCCACATTGATTTTGCAATTGGCCCAACTAATTCAGCCACTCGCTCTTTCATTTCTCCGGCAGCCTTATTCGTGAAGGTAATTGCAAGAATCTGATATGGAGCAACATTTCTCCGTGACATTAAATATGCAATTCGACGCGTTAAAACGCGAGTTTTACCTGAACCAGCACCGGCCACAACAAGTAATGGACCACCTGCATGAGTAACTGCTTCTGCTTGCTGAGGGTTGAGCCCAGCTAGCAGCGGATCAGTACTCGTCATGGTGGTGAGTCTATTAGGCTAAGAGACATGGAACCCATCGCCGATAGTGAGATCAAGCGCGTCTTGGTCGTTAGTGCCCACCCAGATGATTCAGATTTCGGAGCATCAGGAACAATTGCCCAGTGGGTTAAGAAGGGTATTGCAGTTGCCTATGTGTTTTGCACCAATGGTGATCAAGGCGGTGAAGAATCTGGTTTTACAAAAGAAGAGATGCCTGTAATTCGACAGCGTGAACAACGCGCAGCTGGTGCAGCAATCGGTGTTACCGATATTACTTTTCTTAATTATGTCGATGGTCACCTTGAGGCAACTATTGATCTTCGAAAAGATTTAGTTCGACAGATCCGTAAATCTCAACCAGATCGCATGGTGTGCCAAAGTCCTGAAAGAAACTGGGATCGCATTGGTGCAAGTCACCCGGATCATTTAGCTGCCGGTGAGGCAGCAATTCAAGCCGTGTATCCAGATGCACGAAATCCTTTTGCATTTACCGATTTACTCGATAAAGAAGGTTTACAGCCATGGCGTGTTAAAGAAGTGTGGGTGAGTGCATTTTCAACCCCTGATCACTTCGTAGACATAACTGATACTTTTGATCTCAAGATAAAGGCATTACATGCACATGCATCTCAAACTGCTCATAACCCAGAATTAGAGAATATGGTCCGCGAATGGGGTCAGCGAAATGCTGGAATAGGTGGGTTACCAGAGGGTCGTATAGCTGAAGCCTTCAAAATAGTTAATACAAATTAATCATTTAACGCTAACTTTTCTAATTTCAACAGTTTGAATTGGGAAACCATCGTTGGCGTAATAAGGCTTATTATCGCTTGCGTTAAGTTTGTAGGCACCAACAGCGCCAATTTTCTTCACTAGATCCAAGCCCTTGGTTACCTTGCCCCAGATTGTGTAATTTGGGCCAAGAGTTGTGTCTGCATAAATAATGAAAAATTGTGAACCATTTGTGCCTGGTCCAGAGTTGGCCATGGCAACTGTGCCTACTGGGTAGTTGTTTGCTTTGTTGGCTGGAAGATTTTCATCTTTGTATCCTTTCCACCCAGTTGGGTTTCCAGAACCAGAAGCCGTTGGATCTCCGCACTGCAATACAAATAGACCTTCAGTTGTAAGTCTGTGACAAAACGATAAATCAAAATACTTAGCCTTTGCGAGTGCCGATAATTTAGTTATCGTTAATGGTGCTTTAGTTGTGAGCAGTGAGATCACTATTGCTCCGCAGTTGGTATCAATAGTCATCGACTTAGGAAGCACCTTTGCAACTGCCATCGGTTCTTTAACAGTTGCTGGAGCATGTGCTTTAGCTGATGGCGTCTTGCACCCAGGCACTGCTGTTGGCTTCTCGGCTGCCTGGATCGGTGCAATTGAGACTGCTGAAACTAATATGACTGCTAAAACTAAAGATAACTTCTTCACGCTTATTCCCATTCAATCGTTCCTGGCGGTTTACTTGTCACATCTAACACGACTCTATTCACTTCACGCACTTCGTTAGTTATACGAGTCGAAATCTTCTCAAGAACTTCATATGGTATGCGAGACCAATCAGCAGTCATTGCATCTTCACTAGATACCGGGCGTAAAACTATTGGATTACCATAGGTGCGACCATCCCCCTGCACGCCAACACTTCGAACATCGGCCAATAGCACCACTGGGCATTGCCAAATATCGCGATCAAGACCAGCAGCCTTTAACTCAAAGCGGGCAATTGCATCAGCTTCGCGCAATAAATCAAGACGCTCTTGAGTTACTTCTCCAACTATTCGAATTCCAAGACCTGGACCTGGGAATGGTTGACGCCAAACAATCTCTTCAGGTAGCCCTAACTCGAGCCCCACCTGTCGAACTTCATCTTTAAATAAAGTTCTAAGCGGTTCAACTAAAGTAAATTTCAAATCATCTGGCAATCCACCAACATTGTGGTGGGATTTGATGTTGGCGGTTCCGCTGCCGCCACCGGACTCAACTACATCTGGATACAAGGTGCCCTGCACCAAGAATTCAACGTCTCCACCCGCGGCGATTTTGCGAGCTGCTACCTCAAATGATCGAATAAACTCACGGCCAATAATCTTTCGCTTCTCTTCCGGATCAGT
>CANKXJ010000003.1 GCA_947487595.1 Actinomycetota bacterium | reverse complement strand
TGGGCGACATTATGATCAGTCCAACTTTTGCCACAGCGCAGGCTTTAACTGCCGGGCATTCAACTGAGCATGAAATATATATTCTCGCTACACACGGTTTATTGCATATAATTGGTTACGACCATGCAGAATCGGATCAAGAAAAGATTATGTTTGCCCTGCAGGAACAAATCGTAGAAAAGTGGAAGCAAACTCAATGAGTCCGATAGCTATTATTAGCATTATTTTATTGTTGGCTTTTGCAGGATTTTTAGCTGCATCTGAGTCTGCTCTCACATCTATCTCTCGCATCGTTGTTGAAGAGTTAGAGGGCAAGCGCGGGGGATTACTACTGCGCAAATACAGCGCTCAGCCAGCTAGATATCTCAATGTGATTCTTCTGGTTCGAAAGCTCTGCGAATTCACTGCCACAGTTCTATTAGCCGTTATTTTGCTGCGCAATTACTCATCCGCCCAAGCTATGGCCTTAACAGTTGCCATCATGGTGGTGCTTTCCTATGTGGTGGTGGGCGTTGGTCCACGAACTCTTGGAAAACAACAGCCTCACAAATATGCCCGCTATGGAATTATCGTGGCATATGGCCTTGCATTTGCCCTTGGCCCAGTTACTAAACTTTTAATTGCTTTGGGTAATGCTCTGACTCCAGGTAAAGGATTTCGCTCTGGCCCATTTACATCAGAGGCTGAGCTACGTGACTTAGTAGATCAAGCTCATGAGCGTGGTCTTGTGGAAGCAGATGAACACGAAATGATTCACTCAGTATTTGAACTTGGCGACACTTTGGTTCGAGAACTCATGGTTCCCCGCACAGATATGGTCTGGATTGAAAAAGATAAGAATCTGCGTCAAGGCTTGTCCCTTGCACTTCGCTCTGGTTTTTCACGAATTCCAGTTGTTGGAACAGGTCCAGATAACATTATTGGAATTGTCTACGTTAAAGATTTAGCACGTCGAGCCCTTGATCACCATGAGGCCGAGCAAACCGAAAATATTGAACAACATATGCGCCCGGCCACCTTTGTTCCTGAAATCAAGATGGCCGATGAACTATTGAAAGAGATGCAGCGCAATCAGATTCACTTAGCGGTAGTGGTTGATGAATATGGCGGAACTGCTGGCATCATTACAATTGAAGACATCATCGAAGAAATCGTGGGTGAGATTGAAGATGAGTTTGATGATGGCGAAGATGATTTTGCTTGGCTGAGTCCAGATCAGGCAAGAGCTAGCGCCTCACTTCATATTGAAGATCTAGCTGCTGAGTTAAAGATTGAAATCAATGAATCTGATTTTGAGGATGTAGACACAATCGGTGGATTAATGGCACAAAAGCTGGGCCGTGTGCCAATTGCTGGATCAACAGTTTCATTACATGGTTGGTCCATCACTTCAGAGCGTCCATTAGGCCGTCGTCGTAGAATTAGTAGCGTGTTAATCGAGCGTCTTGAGAAAGAGATTGAAGACCACGAGTAAGAGATAGAATCGCCCAATGCGCATCGTCCGTTTCTCTCCAGGTCCTGACTCAGGACTCGGCACTGACCCACTCTTTGGTGTTCTAGAAGACGATGCCACGATTACGGTTATTACAGGCGATCCCATCTACTCAGGGATTCAAAAGACCGCAGCTACAGTTCCAGTTTCTAAAGTGCGCTTACTTGCACCAGTTATCCCACGTTCTAAAGTTGTTTGTATCGGTAAGAACTACGCCGATCACGCAGCTGAAATGGGCGGGGTTGTGCCAGATGAACCCATTATCTTTTTAAAACCTAACACCTCTGTCATCGGCCCAAACGACACCATTGTTTGGCCAGATATGTCAGAGCGCATTGATCATGAATCAGAGTTAGCAATTGTTATTGGTCGCCTTTGCAAGGATGTTCCTCTTGAGCGCGTCAACGATGTAATCTTTGGTTATACGATTGCAAATGATGTGACTGCACGAGATTTACAGAAAAAAGATGGTCAATGGACTCGAGCAAAGAGTTTTGACACTTTTTGCCCACTCGGCCCATGGATTGATACTGATTTCATTCCTGGCACACAGAAAATTACTGCAACAGTCAATGGCGAGCTCAAGCAGTCAGCTCAGTTAAGTGACATGATCTTTAAAACCCCTGAAATCATTAACTTTGTCTCACGTGTAATGACCTTGCTGCCAGGTGACATCATTTTGACTGGCACGCCAGCCGGTATTGGCCCCATGGTTGCTGGGGCAGATGCGACAATGGCTATTGAAGGTTTAGGCGAGCTAACTAATAAGGTGAGAAAAAATTGAGTAAAAAAGTGAAGGTTCGTTTCGCACCCTCTCCAACTGGTGATCTGCATGTGGGAAATATCCGCACAGCACTCTTTGACTGGGCATATGCGCGCCACACAGGTGGAACATTCCTATTTCGCATTGAAGACACTGATACAACCCGTGTTACAGATGAATATATTCAAGCTGCAATAGACACGTTGAAGTGGCTTGGTCTGAACTGGGATGAAGGTCCTGAAGTTGGTGGAGAGAATGGCCCTTACTTACAGTCACAGCGTCTAGGAATATATACCGAATGGGCACAAAAGTTTCTAGATCAAAAATTCGCCTATCACTGCTACTGCTCAGCGCAGGAGTTAGAAGCAGTACGAGAAGCACAACGCACAGCAAATGTTGCACCGGGATATAACGGTCATTGCCGTGATTTAACGCCAGACCAAATTGCTGCTTATAAATCAGAGGGACGCTTGCCAGTAGTGCGCATGCGTATGCCCGATGGCGGAACAACTTTCACCGATTTAATCCGTGGGGAAGTCTCTTTTGATCATAAATTTGTCCCTGACTTTGTCTTAGCACGCGGAGATGGCTCACCTCTCTACACATTAGCTGTTGCAGTTGATGATGTTTTAATGAAGGTCACGCATGTCTTGCGCGGTGAAGATCTACTTTCTTCCACACCACGCCAGATCCGTGTTTATCAAGCCATGGGCTTAGCGCCAGAGGATTACCCAGTATTTGCTCACTTGCCATTTGTTATGGGTCAAGACAATGCAAAACTCTCAAAGCGAAATGGTGAAGTATCAATTGCTTGGTATCGAGACAAAGGGTTCTTGCCTGAAGCAATCTGTAATTATCTAGCTCTGCTGGGTTGGTCACCGGGGGATGATCGTGAGAACGTAACAATGAAGGAGCTCACTGAGCTATTCACTGTTGAGAAGGTTCACTCATCACCTGCCCGCTTTGATATGAAAAAGCTTGAAGCAATCAATGGTGACAAGATCCGCGCCTTAACCATTGATGAATTTCTAGATTGGTCACTGCCATTTTTGACTAAGGCTGGAGTCATTACAGGAAGCGCAGATGAGATTGCACTAGTAAAGCTAGCTCTGCCACTAATTCAGGAGCGAATCATCATGCTCAGTGAAGTACCTACGATGCTTAAATTCCTTTTTGTTAAGAACTTTGCTGTGGAGGAAGATAGCGTTGCAAAGATTACTGATGATGCCTCAAAGCAGGTATTACAGCGCTCACTTAAGGAGTTGGAACCACTATCAACGTGGAATCACGAGAGTATAGAAGCTGCTCTGCGATCATCTTTGATTGAAGAGATGGGATTGAAACCACGCATTGCATTTGGTGCGGTTCGTGTTGCAACAACAGGTAGCACGATTTCACCACCGCTATTTGAATCTATGGAATTACTTGGCAAAGAGGCTTCATTGGCCCGCATTCGCGCGGGGTTAGAGCTCTAAATCCTTTGGTATTCTTTGCTTCTGCTGTTTTTGGGGTATGGGGTAATTGGCAGCCCTGCTGATTCTGGTTCAGTAAGTCTAGGTTCGAGTCCTGGTACCCCAGCGATGTAGAGATACAAATGCAAAACACTAGGGCCCCGTCGTCTAGCGGCCTAGGACTCTGGCTTCTCAAGCCAGCTACGCGGGTTCGAATCCCGTCGGGGCTACGTATGGTTAATTTGGTGCAGGTCCTTCCAGCCTTCGTGCTGACTGCTCTTTTACTAGCAATTGTTCCTGGTCAGACCGTTGCAATGATTCTGCGACAAGCAATTATTGGTGGAACTAAAACTGCTTACACAACTCTGCTTGGCACAAGCACTGCGTTAATTTTCTGGGGTGCTGCATCTGCAATTGGCTTGTCTCAGATCTTTGCCCGCTCACAAACAGCATACACAGCCCTTAGATATGCAGGTGTTGCCTTTTTGACTTTTCTTGCCCTTCAAACTCTTTGGACCTTGCGTCATGAATTTGGAAAATTTGATTATCAAGGGTCAGCAAAGACTGGTTTAGGACCAGCATTTCGATTAGGGCTTTTGACTAATCTGACAAATGTTAAAGCTGCAGTATTTGCTGTGGCATTTATTCCTCAGTTTGTGCCTAGAGATTTCAATTTAGGTTGGGGAATCTTTTTGCTTTCAATAGTCCAAGCCCTTACATCAGCATCGTGGTATTCATTCTTGATCTCGATTATTGGTAGAGCTACAACCATTTTGGCACGGCCAAAAGTTCGCAGAGGGCTTACTGCTTTTTCAGCACTTGGTATTTTGTTCCTTGCAGCGACTTTATTGCTTACTTCACCGCGTTAATTAATCGGCCAGCTCCATGGCTCCAGCGCAGAAGTGGTTCAACATCATGAGGCATATTTTCAGCAATCCAGAGCGCTCCATCCAAATTATCGCCTCTTGCACTCACAAACTTTGCTTGGGGGAGTGAATGGGAAATATTTTTCCGTATGGCACTCACGTAAGCAGGATTCTTAGATGGACCACCTTGAATTGCAATCTCAGGAGCATCATCTAGTGAGCCGCCAGCACCCAACCATGTTGCAATAACTGTCTGTGCAAGAAGTGCTGCACCTTCATCGCGAATGGCAATTGCGGTGGGACTTCCAGCATCTGCTGCGGCGAGGAGAACCTGTGCTGAGGCAATTGCTAGTGAGGCTGCATCAGCTGCATTCTTAATGGCAAGTGCATCATAAGCAAGTACTTGATCTTTTAAAATTTCTAAGAGTATTTGGTCATCGCCTCGACCTTGGCGAATACCTAGTGCTCTAGTTAGCCCTAATTTTCCTAGCCAGAATCCGCCGCCTTCATCGCCGAATGTGCTCTCTAATCCATCACGGTGAGCAAAATGTGTGTCATTTCTTCCAACACTCACAACACCTCCACCGATTGATAGAACAACACCATTGCCGCCGCCAAGAGCGCCAATGAAACCAGCTAAACCATCATCCATAACTGCTACTTTGCTAGCACCAAAAAACTCATTACAGAGGGCCAGAAATGGTTGTGGATCTGTGACGACACCACGAAATCCCGTGCAAGAGAGTGCGACCGTATCTGCTTGTAATTTTTCAATACTTTCAAAAACTGCCCGCAATGATGAGAGCGGAGGTTCTCCAGCTAATTTACCGCGAGTGGAATAAATTAATGCTTGACCTGAACTAATGCGGCTTCCAGATTGACCCAAATCTACTGTGAGCATGTCAACCAACGAGATCGCGGTTGCGCTTAATCTCGCGATCATGTTTGCACGGCATATCTAAATGCTTGTCATAACAAGGATCACAAAGCAGAACCAGCTGATGACATGCGGGCTTTTGGCAGTTTCTAAACTCTTTAGTTGGGCCATCACAGTGAGCGCACGTGCCAATCAATTTGGTGTGATCACTGAAATCTATGGTTAGACGATCATCGAATGTATAGAGAGAGCCTTCCCACAGACCTTCATCACCAAAAGCGTTTCCGTAGCGGACGATTCCGCCCTTCATCTGATACACCTCTTTAAAACCACGGTTCTTCATGACAACCGAAAGGATCTCACAGCGAATTCCGCCGGTGCAGTATGTAACAACTGGCTTATCCTTCATGTGATCGTATTTTCCACTTTCGATCTCTTTAACAAAGTCATGTGATGTTGTTATATCCGGCACCACTGCATCTTTGAATTTACCCACCTTGGCTTCAAATGCATTACGGCCATCAAAGAAAACAACTTCATCGCCACGCTCTTCAACTAGCTTGTTGACTTCCTCTGGTCTTAAGTGAATGCCGCCGCCGATTACACCGTTTTCATCGACTTTAATTTCACCTGGATTACCAAATGCAACTAGTTCATCCTTGACCTTAATCTTTAGCTTTGGAAAATCATTGCCAGTTCCCTCAGACCACTTGAAATCAATCTTCTTAAAGCCCGGATATTGGCGGGTGTTCTTGATGTATTTCTTCACATCATTCATGTGACCACCAAGGGTTCCATTGATGCCATGTGGAGATATAAGAATTCGACCCTTGATATTGAGAGATTCGCATAAAGTTTTTTGCCATAGCTTTACCGCTTCAGGATCTGCGATTGGTAGAAAGTTGTAGTAGAGAATTACTCTGTTGAAGTTCATGATTTCAAGGCTATTCGTCTTACAAAGCTGCAGCAATAGATTGTGTGTGAGCAGGTGATGAACCACAGCAAGAACCAACAATGTTCACGCCTAGCTCTTTCATCTCTGCGGCATAACGCGCCATTTCTTCTGGCGTGCCATCGTAAATAAACTCATCACCCTGCAACTTAGGTAGTCCAGCATTTGATTGAGTGATAACAAAAACGCCTTCTGGTCGAGCTTCTACCAACTCTTTAGCAATCTGTGACATCTCATCTGTTCCACGGCCGCAGTTAGCACCAACGATGCGCACGCCCAATGCTGCTAAATGCTTAATAGCCATCGCAGGCTTAACACCCATCATGGTGCGAAGGTTTGTATCAAAGCTCATCGTCACAATAATTGGCAGTCCAGGTGCAACTTCTTGGGCTGCAGAAATTGCAGCCTCTACTTCACCCAGATCAGACATTGTTTCAATAAGAATTGCATCCACACCACCGGCAACAAGTGCGCTGATTTGGGCAGCAAATAAAGCTTTACCTGTTTCAGGAGTAAGTGTTCCCATGGGATCCATCAATTCACCCGATGGTCCAATATCTCCCATAACAAAACATCCAGGGTGGCGATCTGCAACTTTGCGTGCAATGAGCGCTCCTGCCTTATTTAACTCTACAAGTCGATCTTCAAGTCCATGCATTGCAAGACGGCCAGCAGTTCCACCAAAAGTATTTGTTGTAATGAAATTTGCACCAGCTGCTGCATATGCCTCTAGAACTGCTTCGATCTCTTCTGGCTTTTCAACATTCCAAAGCTCAGGTGCACCGCCATCTGTAAGGCCACGATCTTGCAACATTGTGCCCATCGCGCCATCAGAAACAAGAGTTGCCTTTTCTAGCGCTTCATAAATTGCAGACATTACTTTTCTCCTAGGGCATCAAGAAGTGCAGAAAGTTTTTCTTCACTTAAATCTCTTTCAAGCTCTTCAACAATTCGTGCGGCAACAACATCTGGTGCGCCTTCTGCTTCGGCCCATGGATCGCGGTTCCAACCAGAGGTGTATGCATCTGCATCGATTTCACCCAAGCGCATAGCAGCTTCATCAATGGCCTCTTGAAAACGAGAAGCCAACATGATTTTGATTGTCGTTTCACCCGAGCGCGCAACAACCATGGAAGGAATCTCACGCCAGCGCATAATTTGATATTCGCTCATGGGGTAATTCTATAGTTACCGCTTGAGGATCTTTAACACTACGTTTCGATCGCTAGGGCGCCCCAACCACCAATCAATTCCATGCTTTGCCCCTAGTTCAGGTCGTTTTTGCCAGACATTGGCGCTAATTGTTCTAGACAGCGCAGCAATTTCTAGGGGAGTAGCCGCATTGCCATGGTCGATTCCTGCAGCATGATCGATCACAGTTAAAC
This sequence comes from Actinomycetota bacterium, assembly GCA_947487595.1. GTDB lineage: Bacteria > Actinomycetota > Actinomycetes > Nanopelagicales > Nanopelagicaceae > Planktophila. Next base: position 29,619 of record CANKXJ010000003.1, on the reverse strand, counting down.
CAAAGTAGAAATCACCAGATTCATCAGTAACCATTTCAACTGTGCGGGACTGCTGTGGCCAATCTGCATGGGATGCAGTTTCAATCTGCCAGAAACCAATAACTTCTTCCTCATCACCAATCCACTCAACATGATGGCGGTGTTCATGTCCTGCTAACCATGCAATCACCTTTGGATATTTGAGTAACATTTCTCTTAATTCATCCAAGCAAATACGTCGGCCACTTGGCGCATAATCATTAAACATTGTGCTCAGAGGGTGGTGTGAAGCTAAAACAACTGGGCGATTTGATTTAGATACTTCTTGTTCCAGCCAGGCGAACTGCTCTTCATCCATAGAGCCCTGCCAGCCACCGAATTGATTGACGCTATCAATGACAATTAGTTTCACTCCCTGCACAAGCGTTGAGTAATACATTGTTTTATTACGCGCGTTCTCATCTGTGAAACCGTGTCCTTTTGGTTCCCCGGGTGAATCAAGGTGTAACTGTGCGTATTCACCGCGCTCTATGGCGCGACGCTCTATCTCTGCGCTCACTTGAACATAAGGGGCATCACCTGCAGCAAGGTATCCAGCAGGGCCAACTTCACCAAACTGCATTAATGTTTCAAAAAGAGTTGTAGTAGATGGCAGACCTGTGTAGCGCTTACCGCCAACCATCTCCTTATTTACCACAGGGGTAGGTGTAACTGTTCCTTGCAAAAGTGCATCATGGTTTCCATGCACTGCATACCAAGGAAAATTTAACCCAGTTGCTTTAAAAGGTGTGCGACAAGAGTTCAAAAGATTAGGGACAATTGGGAATCCATACTTAGCACGGGCTTGATCATCTTCTTTTCCTGCAGGAGTTCCATGTGGATGCCAATAGCGCACGTCATAATGTTCGGCGCCATCATCAATCACACCTTCATACTTTGAAAAATCACCTGAATCGGGACGAATCTCTAAGCCATCAAGTAAGGCTATGTACCAATCAACTTCATTTTTCTGGGCGTTATCTGTTGTGTCTCCAGTGATAATCGCACCAGCAATTGGATGACCAGATAAAGGACCATTACTAATTGAGTTAAGTGATTGCACCATTGATTCAACAACATGTGGTGACAGCATGGCATGTGGTCGGTAAGTACCAATGGTTCCCACTTGTTCACGAATCGGACTATCAGGATCTGCGTGACGATCTAGATACTCTGGGCGCGTTGGCGACTGCGCATCGCAGACATGTAAATCAGAGAGGTGATGTAAAACTAAGAGAGGTGTGCTCGATGCGGGAAAGGTATGTCCACAATGTGGTTCAGCGGCCACAGTTACAAGGTTGCGCCAGCCCAGTGAGTTCGCTTCTCCACGAGCAAATGCCATAGTCAGTATCCTAGCCAAATGGAAAGCAAAGCTGGAAGCATCATCGTCTTAAGTGGCGCCACCGGTTCTCGTTTTGGTGCAGATAAATCCCAAGCAATACTGAGTCATTAGAAGTTGATTCACCACATACTCGCAGGCGTTGCCAAAGAATTTGAAATCATCGTTGTGGGAGCAAATCCACTATTTTCTGGAGCTCCGCAGCGTTATATTCAAGAAAACCCAGGTGGCGGTGGACTTGTAGCTGGTATCTCAGGAGCAAAGTAGTGATTCTCTATACCAATAGCCCGAGTGAGATTGTATGGTTACCCAATGCTCGAGTACATCATTATCTTCTTCACTGGCATCCTTGTCGGTGGAATTAATGGAATGGCTGGGGGAGCATCAGTTATCTCCTACCCAGTCTTACTCGCCACAGGAATGTCTCCAGTCAGCGCTGCAATTACAAATGCATTAGGTGTGACACCAGCAAACTTTTTTGCTCTCATTGCCGTGCGAGACCAGATGCGCGCTTACTTTCAGGAATACAAGAAACTGATCTATATATCCATTATTGGTTCAACTACCGGTGCCTTCTTATTACTCAATGTGCCACCTGGTGTATTTGAAAAGATGGTTCCCTTTCTTCTCCTCTTTGCCAGCTTGTCCTTTTTGATTAAAGCCAAACCCGTTCGTGGGGCTCGACATAGCCTGGTTGAAAAGCTTGGAATCGCAGGCAGCGGTTTGTATTGCGGCTACTTTGGTCCAGGCCAAGGCGTGATGGTGATTGCCGTCCTTGCAAGAGACATCAGGCGAGATCCCAAGACCCTGAACACTGCTAAGAATTTAATTGTTGGCTGGACCTCTTTGGTCTCTAACATCATCTATATATTTAGTGGCAAGGCTCATTGGGGAGCAGTCATCGCCCTGCTTATCGGTGCCAGCATCGGTGGAACCTATGGGGGGCGCTATGCCGCCAGGATGCCAGCGGCTGTGTACCGAGGGCTCATCTTGAGCGTTGGTTTTGGCGCCTCAGCCTGGCTCTTTTATAAGTATTACCTGAGCTAAACCCGCGCCAGGCCATTGTTGATTGGTATATCACTGATATATCATCGCCGATGTGAGCCAAGTGATCCGTATTCTCTCCAGAGAGAGCTCCTCGCTATCAGAGGCGGCCTATAGCCGTATTCGCTCAATGATTATTACTTTAGAACTAGAACCAGGATCACTCATTAGTGAGAGTGCGTTGATGAGTAACTTAAAGATGGGGCGCACACCCATTCGTGAAGCTCTGCGCTCGCTAGCAAATGAAAAACTCGTAGAGGTTTATCCACGTCGTGGCATGTTTGTCTCCCGTGTTGATGTTGCAAATCTTTCACAGCTCTCTGAAACCCGAGCTGTTCTTGAGATAAAGGCTGCAGAACTTGCTGCCACACGATCGACTGCTGCTGATCAGGAGATTACAAAAGCTTTAATAAAAGAGATTAAGGCCATCAAAGGTGATTTGGATATGCCAACTTTGATTGGGTTAGACCAGCGAATTCACCATCACATCTATCAATGCACTCACAATGAATTTCTGGCAGCAGCCCTCGATAACTACTACGCCCACGCTCTTCGCATCTGGTTCTTAGCACTCGATCGTGTGGAGCATTTAGCTGATGCGATTATCGAACACCGAGCTTTATTAGAAGCAATTGCAAGCAATGATCCAAAGGCAGCATCAAAGGCAATGAAAGAACACGTTGAAGGTTTTGAATCAGAAATCCGTAAGTCTTTATAACCACCACCAACAGAAAAAGGAAATAAAGCTATGAGTAAGTTACCTGCAAAGGCAAAGTGCGTTGTTATCGGCGCTGGAATCGTCGGCAATGGCATGGTCTATCACCTTGCAAAATTAGGTTGGAAAGACATAGTCCAGATTGATAAAGGACCTCTTCCTAACCCTGGTGGCTCAACTGGTCACGCATCTAACTTCATCTTCCCTGTGGATCACTCAAAAGAGATGACAGCAATTACTGCGGAAAGTATGCGCCAATACAAAGAGTTTGGAACTTTCACTGAAACTGGTGGAATTGAAGTAGCTCGCTCAGAAGAGCGTATGCAAGAGCTGGCACGTCGTATTACATCTGCAAAGTCATGGGGAATCGAAGGTGGTCGAATTCTTACGCCTGCAGAAGTAAAAGAGTTAGTGCCCTATATTGATGAAAGCGTCATTTTAGGCGGGTATTACCAGCCAACTGTGGGCGTTGTCGACTCACTTCGCACAGGAACAATCATGCGCGAAAAAGCTCAAGAGATGGGCGCTGCTCAATCATTTGCAAATATTGAAGTTCAAGACATTAAAGTTGAAAACGGAGTTGTAAAGGCAGTTGTGACAGATCAAGGAACTATTGAAGCCGAATACGTAGTTATTGCTACCGGTTGCTGGTCTCCCAAGCTTGCAGCAATGGCGGGAGCGCACATTCCACTTACTCCTGCAGTTCACCAGATGAAGGACATCGGACCAGTTCCATTCTTTAAAGACACTAAGGGTGATATTGAATGGCCAATCGTGCGTGACATGGATGTATTTATGTATGAGCGCCAACATGGAACTGGACTTGAAATTGGTTCATATGCTCACCGCCCAATTCTCTACACACCAGATGACATTCCTTCAAATGCAACTGCAGCTCTATCTCCTACAGAGTTTGCATTCACTCAAGCTGATTTCGATATCCAAGATGAGCATGCTTACGAGCTAATGCCATCAATTGTTGGCGATGAATCAGTGCGTGAGAAGTATGCATGTAATGGAATTTTGTCTTACACCCCAGATGGAATGCCAATTCTTGGCGAAACTCCAGAAGTAAAGAATCTGTGGTCAGTAGCTGCAGTCTGGATCAAAGAAGGCCCAGGAACTGCAAAGTCTGTGGCTGAGTGGATGGTTCTTGGAGATTCACATATTGATCTTCATGCTTCCAATATTGCTCGCTTCCATGAGCACCATAAGGAAGAAAAGCATATTAAGTCTCGTGTGACTGAATCCTTTAACAAGACCTATGGAATCGTTCACCCACTTGAGCAGTACGAATCAAATCGTAAAGTGCGGCTCTCTCCTTACTATGAGCGCGAGGCAGCACTTGGCGCAGTCTTTTATGAGACTGCTGGATGGGAACGACCATTCTGGTATGAATCCAATAAGGATTTAGTTGCAAAGTTTGGCGACAAAGTTATGCCACGTACTGCTGAATGGGAATCACGTTGGTGGTCACCCATTATCAATGCGGAGCACCTACAAATGCGCGAGAGCGCAGGCATCGTAGATTTAACTGCCTTTGCTTACTTTGATATCACTGGTCCATCAGCTTTGGCGGTTGTTCAAAAGGCAGCTCTTCGTCAGATGGATGTTGCAATTGGCCGCGTTGTTTACACACCTGTACTTGGTCCCAATGGTGGATTTAAATCTGATTTAACAATCATGCGCCTTGATACCGATCACTTCCGCGTTGTTACTGGTGGTGCACACGGTATGGCAGATAAGAAGTGGTTTGCTGATTTATTGCCAGCCGATGGCTCTGCAAAGATCAAAGATATTACTTCTGACTACACCACCCTTGGTGTGTGGGGTCCAAATGCCAGAAAGATTATTCAAGAAGTGACATCTGAAGATATGAGCCATGAGTCATTCAAGTTCAGCACATGTAGAGAGATTGATATCAAGGGCGTGAAAGTTCTTGCATCTCGTATTTCATACGTTGGCGATCTTGGTTGGGAGTTTTACGTGCCTATGGCTGATGGTCCAGCTCTTTGGGATGCCCTCTGGGAAGCTGGAAAGAACCATGGATTAATTCCAGTTGGAATTGGTGTGTATGGAACTACTGGTCGACTAGAGAAGTGTTACCGCGCATATGGTCCAGAGCTTGAAACTGAATACACTGTAGTTGAAGCTGGAATGCAATCTCCAAAACTAAAAGAGGCAGATTTCATTGGTAAAGATGCACATGTGAAGCACCGTGCTGAGAAGCCTGTTGCAATGCTGTGCACACTCTTTGTTGATGATCACAAATCATCTAGTGGTCAAAAGCGCTACATGATGGGTAATGAACCGATTCTTACATTGGATAAGAAGCCAATTACAGATGCACACGGACGTCGTTCATATGTAACAAGTGCTGGTTCTGCTCCATCTTTAGGTAAGCACATCCTGATGTCTTACCTTCCAACAGAGTTAGCTGTTGCTGGAAACAAGTTCCTCGTTGAATATCTTGGTGAGCACTACCCATGTTCAGTCGCTGAAGTTGGCCCAACATCAGTATTTGACCCATCAAATGAACGGATCCTTGCATAATGGACGTACTTGTCTGCCTCAAGCGCGTTCCACTAGCAGGTGGAACTCTAATTCTGACTCCAGATTCACGTGATATCGAAACTAAGCATTTAGGTTTTGGCATTAGCCCCCATGAGGAAAACGCAGTTGAAGCCGGAGTTCAACTCGTTGAACAGATGGGTGGAACTCTGACTCTGCTTACTCTTGGACCTTCTGATGCTGAAGAACAACTACGCTCACAGTTAGCTATTGGTGCAACTCGCGCCGTTCTGATTGAAACAGATGGACAGGAATGGGACCCACAGGGAACTGCTGCAGCCTTAGTTGATGCAATTAATGCTGAAGAGACCAAGTTTGACTTAATCATTTTTGGTGCAGAATCTGCTGATAGTGCTGGGTATCAAATCCATATTCGTGTGGCCCATGCACTCAATCGTCCGATTATCACCAACGTTAAATCAATGAAGATTGAAAATGGCGTTGCAGTATGTGATCGAGTAGTTACTGCTGGACGTGAGCATTACGAAGTTGCTCTACCTGCCATTGTTACCGTGCGCGATGGATTAAATATTCCACGATATCCGTCAGTTCCTGGACGCATGCAAGCGCGCAAGAAGCCAGTAGATATGAAAAAGGCAGAAGCTCGAGTTCCTAAATTAGAGAAAGTTGTTTTAACTCTCGCACCTTCTAAATCAACCGGAGCAGAGATCTTGGGCAACGGCGCCGATGCCGTTCCTGCACTGGTAGATATCTTGAAAAAGATCGGAGCTTTCTAATGATTCTTGTGCTCGTAGATCAAGATCGCGGTGAACTAGATCAACTCTCACTTCGCGCTTTAACTGCGGCTCGTAAGTTAGGCCAAGATGTTGAAGCTGTTGTCATTGGCAATGAAGGCTCAGCCCTTGCTGGAATCGTTGGTGAATATGGTGCCAAGGTGTTACATGTTGCATCCCATGCCAACATCACTGATTACACACCCATGGCATCAGGGCGTGCACTTAAAGACCTAGTTGAAAAACTCAAGCCAGCTGCAGTCCTTGCTGCTGGAAGTCCACGTGGTAATGAACAGTTGGCGCATTTAGCTGCTTTTCTAGATCTTCCAATGGCAGCAGAGTGTTCAGAGATCACTTTGGGTTCACCTCACCATGTGCTTCGAGCACGCTGGGCAGGAAATCTGATTGAGTCTGCAAATGTTCACGCAGATATTTTGATTGCAACAGTTCTAGCGTTTTCAACTGAACCTGAATCTGCCAATGGTGGCGCAGCAACAGTTGTTGATTTCGAACCAGCCCTAGAACCACAGGATTACGCTGTAAAAGTATTGAGCCGTGATGCTGGTGAATCAAAGGGTGGCGTAACACTCAATGATGCCAAAGTTATTGTCTCTGGCGGACGTGGTGTTGGTGGTCCAGATGGATTTGGTCAGATTGAAGAGCTTGCAACGCTATTAGGTGGAACTGTCGGGTGCTCACGTGTTGTAACAAGCTCCGGGTGGCGTCCACACGCTGAGCAAGTGGGACAAACAGGAACAAAAGTTGCACCAGATCTCTATATCGCAGCTGGTATCTCAGGTGCGATGCAGCACATTGCAGGTATGAAGAACAGTAAGACAATCGTAGTTATTAATACAGATCCAGAAGCTCCAATTCTAGGCTATGCAGATTACGCAATTATCGGTGACTTGCATCAAGTAATACCTGCGCTCACTAGCGCAATTCGCCAAGCCAAGGGATAAAAATGTCAGATATCGAAATTGCTCAAGCTGCAACGATGAAGCCAGTCACCGAAATCGGTGCCAGCTTAGGGATTGATGCAGATAACTTAGAGGCTTATGGAAAGTACAAAGCCAAAGTCAATTTAAAATATCTGACATCTTTGCCTATGCGGGAAAACTCAAAGCTGATTTTAGTAACTGCTATAAGCCCGACACCTGCAGGTGAAGGAAAGACAACAACAACTGTTGGTCTGGGTGATGCACTTCGCCATATTGGCAAAAATGCAATGATTGCACTTCGTGAGCCATCTCTAGGTCCAGTTTTTGGAATGAAAGGTGGAGCAGCTGGTGGGGGCTATGCCCAGGTAGTTCCCATGGAAGATATCAATCTTCACTTCACCGGAGATTTCAACGCTATAGCACTTGCAAATAACTTACTTGCCGCTCTTTTAGATAACCACATCCACCATGGAAATGAACTCAACATCGATGTTCGTCGCATTGTATGGAAGCGCGTTGTTGATATGAATGATCGTGCACTACGCGAAATCATTGCATCTCTTGGTGGTGTTGGTAATGGTTATCCACGCAGTGATGGTTTCGACATCGTTGTTGCCTCTGAAATCATGGCAATTTTCTGCCTTGCCACATCTATTGAAGATCTGAAAGAGAAGATTGGCAAAATTGTTGTTGGTTACACTAAGGACAAGAAGCCAGTTCTTGCAAGTGATCTAAAAGCTCAAGGTGCTATGACGGTAATCTTAAAAGATGCTTTCCAGCCAAACTTAGTTCAGACTCTTGAGAACACTCCAGCCTTTATTCACGGTGGGCCATTTGCCAATATCGCCCATGGTTGCAACTCTGTAGTAGCTACAACTTCTGCAATGAAGTTGGCAGATTATGTTGTTACAGAAGCTGGCTTTGGTGCAGATCTTGGAGCTGAAAAGTTCATTGATATTAAATGCCGCAAAACAGGTTTACGCCCATCTGCATGTGTATTAGTTGCAACCATTCGTGCAATTAAATACCACGGTGGCGCTGACCTAAAGACAATTACGGAGGAGAACTTGCCGGCGTTAGAAGCTGGCCTTGTAAACCTTGAGCGACATATCAACAACATCACCAAGGTTTACAACCTTCCCCTAGTTGTTTCTATCAATAACTTCACAAGTGATACTAAGGCTGAAGTTGAACTACTTCGTGCTCGAGTTGAAAAGCTAGGCGTGAAGATTGTGCTTGCAACTCACTGGGCTGATGGTGGTAAGGGTGCAGCTGATCTAGCACATGCTGTTGTTGAACTATGCGAGAAGCCACAAGCTTTGACTTTTGTATATGAAGATGGCGCAACTTTGTGGGAGAAAATCAACGCAGTTGCCACAAAGATTTATGGCGCAAAAGATGTAACTGCTGATGCTAAGGTGCTGGCAAAGCTCAAGGAGTTTGAAGCATCTGGCTATGGAAACTTCCCAATTTGTGTGGCAAAAACTCAGTATTCCTTCTCAACTGATGCAGCTCTACGTGGTGCACCAAGTGGCCACACCATCAATGTTCGCGAAGTAAAACTCTCAGCAGGTGCTGAATTCATCGTGATGATCTGCGGAGAAGTCATGACAATGCCAGGGTTGCCTAAGGTTCCATCTGCAGAACGCATTGATTATGTAGATGGAAAGGTAGTTGGCCTTTTCTAATGAAGTATTCGACTTAGTCATAAGATGTGGCTTTAGTTGCTAAGTAATTCCTTCACTTGCTGGGCTAGTTGACCATAACCAACGTTTTGAATCTCTAGAGGCAAACCAATACTTGCAGCAGCTTGAGTAGCTAGCTCTTCTAACTCTTTACTCGGAACTTGGGCTAACCAGATAACCCGTGAATAGTTCTTAAAGTAGTCATCACGCAATTCGGGCCGTTTATCTAAACCCAGCTCAACCATGACACTTCGGTGAAAGGATTTAGCTAGAAAATCAGTTAAGAAATATGTTCCAGCATCAGATTCCATGATCTCTTCTATCTTCTTTGCCCCTGCAAAAATGTCATAGCAATGGTTACCGCCTAATCGCTTCACACCGTGCTTTGTAATGACAGTGTCGAGTGCGCCATACGTTCCACAATCGGCATATGCCACAGCGCACTTTTCATGCTTGTCTTTAATCTCAATGAGTAATGCCTCAACTTCACCAGCAATCTTTTCTGGGCGGTTATGAAGCAGGGGAGGAAGGGGATAGATAGTGATATCAAGTGATTCTGTTGCTGCAATATCGGCAATATGGGTAGCAAGTGCCCCGCAGGCAACTACGCCAATACTCATGCAGGAAAAGCGAGACGTTCAACGAACTTATCGTTGAAATCTTCGCGATCAGATAATTCGATATAGTCAATTTCATCAAGTAGAGCTTGGGCACCATTGCGCTCTTGGGCCGATAGTAAAACCATTTTGGCGCCTTCTCCAGCAACGTTACCTGCGGACATAATGCGCATCACTGAAAGCTTTGGCACTAAGCCAATCTTGACCGCAGATGAAGGAGAAAGGTAAGAACCAAAAGAGCCAGCAAGTAGTACTTGCTGAATTTCAGATTCCTGCACACCAAATTCTTCTAATAAAAGCGCCCAACCTGTGGCAATAGCCGCCTTTGCAAATTGAAGTTCACGAACATCGCGCTGAGTTAAAAAGACGCAATCAGATAGATCGCCCACTTCTTTACTCCATGTTAGAACAAAGACGCGCTCACCTTCACGAGTGACTAAACGACTAGCTAGCTTTGGCGAAATAGTTAGCGCAGCCTCATCAGAAACAAACTTACCTGAGTGATCAAGTAAGCCCACTTGAACTAGACATGCACATGCATCAACTAATCCGGAGCCGCAAATACCAACTGCTGGCGTATCATCAATAGTTCCAATTTCTAACTCCCCATCAACAACCTTGATAGTTTCAATAGCACCAGATGCTGCTCTAACACCACATTTAATACTGGCAGCTTCAAAGGCCGGACCAGCAGGGGCAGCGGTTGCAAGAATCTTGTCGCCATCACCTAAAACAATTTCACAGTTTGTGCCAACATCGATAAATAAGCGCAATCGCTTATCGCGATCCATTCCTGAGGCAAGGGCCCCCGCAATGATGTCTCCACCCACATATGCACCAAGTGAGGGCATGATCACTGCCTTTGCAAGCGGATGCACGGCAATGCCAATCTCTTTGACAGAAATGTTTGGATAACTAGCGCTAGCCATAATAAATGGGGCAACTCCCAGAGGCTCTGGATCAATGCCAAGGAGAAGCTGCGTCATCGTGGCATTGCCAGCAATAGCTAATTCATAAACATGGTGGGGATTAACATCGGCTTCAACACAGACCTCTTGCGTCAGCTGATTAAGGGTTTCTTGAGCCAATCCGCTGAGTTTTGCCAGAGCATTAGGGTCAAGCATCGTTGCACTGATGCGTGTGATGACATCTGCGCCAAATGGCTGCTGCTTATTGAGCATTGATTTAACGGCCACTGGTGTTCCAGTATTGAGATCAAGCAAAGTTGCAACAACTGTTGTTGTTCCCAAGTCATAAGCAATTCCATAGCGAAGATGTGTTGTGTCACCAGCTTCAATGCCAAGAAAATCTTGATCAGCAAAGACAGCTGTCACTTTATAATTTGATGAGCGCAGTATCCGAGGCAGATCTCGCATTGAAGCAAGGCTTGCAGTTCCTTCAAGATCATCAACTGCCTCAAAGATGCGCACAATGTCAGTTCGTTGATCAGAAAGAGATGGCTCTTGTAATTCGATGTAGCGCTTTTGAACAGCTGGACGCAAAATAACTTGGCGGCCTACGCCCACAGTTGCGGCTTTAGGACGGGTGGTAAGGGCTGGAACATCTACTGAAATATCTTTAGCTGTGCGTACTAAACAGGCAAGGCGCCAGCCATCTTTGATTTCAGTGGCAGTAAAGGCACGAAAATCCAACTTTGATGGTTCGACTTCGCCATCAGTTACCTTGATGCGACATTTCTTGCATGTGCCATAACCACCACATGTTGAATCAATTGCAATTCCATTCCAAGAAGCGGCATCAAATGCACTTACACCTGTTGGAACGGTAATAGTTTTTTGAGAACCGATAGATCCATCTTTTTCTAGCGATGTGAAGGCAAGCTTTACTCGCCCAGTACCATCATGCGTTGGTATGAGAGATGGGTCTAACTCTTTTTTACTGATAACTAGTTCCCTTCAGCAGCAGCTTTTGCTGCCTCCAATGCGCGATAACGCATAATCCAATTAGTTCCCCAAGGATCTAGACCAAGGAGCAAGTCTGCAGCACGAACTGACTCAACGATGGCAGGCGTGCGCGAATCCATGACCGCACTTGTTAATCCCATTGCCATTGCAGCTGGCAAAAATGCTGCATTGAGTGCATGGCGATGTGGAAGACCAAAGGAGATGTTCGATGCACCTAGAGTCATATTCAGGCCGTACTTTTCACGGATTAAATAGATTGTCTCTAGCGTGTTCTTTACCGCCTCTGGATCTGCGCCAACTGTCATTGCAAGTGGATCAATTACTAGATCTTCAAGAGGAATGCCGTGCCTTTCAACAGTGCGAACAATTTTTTCAACAATAATCATGCGCTCTGCAGCTGTTTGTGGAATTCCAGTTTCATCATTAGGCAGCGCAATAATGGCTGAGCCATGTTTTTTGATTAGAGGAAGCACTAGCTCCATACGATCATCTTCACCAGTAACACTGTTAACAAGTGCTTTACCTTGGTAAGTCTCAAGCCCTGCCTGTAGAGCCTCGATAACTGATGAGTCAATACAGATAGGAAGGTCTGTCAGGGATTGAACCAAGGTGATTGCCTTGGCGATTAGCTCTGGTTCATCGGTAAGTGGAACACCCATATTCACATCTAATACATCGGCCCCACCTGCAACTTGGGCGGCAACATCTTTTTCAATGGCAGAGAGATCACCAGCACGAAGTTGTTCTTGAAACTTCTTGCGCCCTGTTGGGTTGATGCGCTCGCCGATAATAACAAATGGCTGGTCATGGCCGATTGTTACCGTTTTTCCAGGCGAAGTCAGGGTTGTGTGCATAGGGGCTCCTAGTTAGTTTCTTGGTTTCTGTCCGAGGTCGTACATAAAGCGCTCTAATGAATCATCATGTCTAAAATCTGTAACGTGTAATCCACGCACTGAGGGCAAAGTCATTGCATGCTTGGCTAGTTCCACAGTTAATTTGTATGCCTCTTCAGCTTGATCGGCAGCCGATGAGACTCGGTTGAGTATGTCCTGCGGAATATCGATTCCTGGCACCTTGTCATGCATAAACGACATTGGCTTGGCGCTTTTAACCAAAACGATAGTTGGAATCAATTTTAAGTCAGGAGCAATCTTGGCAACACCAGCACAAAACTTTTCAAGGCGATCTGAGTGATAACAAATCTGTAGTTGAAGATACTTTGCACCGGCTCGGTATTTCTTTAGTGCGCGCTCAATTCGATAATCAAAAGGGGGAGCCGCTGGGTTTTCAACTGCGCTGATATAGAAATCTGGGGCAGGATCGATTTTGCGACCTGAAAGGTATTTGCCAGTAGTGATAATTCGGGCGATATTGATTGCTTGGGTGCTATCTATATCAAAGACTCTACGGCTCTCTGGTTCATCACCGGCAGTCACATCATCACCTGTTAGAAGAGAGATGTTATCAATGCCGTGTAGTGCAGCGCCCATCATGTCGGCTTGGATAGCTAAACGGTTCTTGTCACGACAGACAATCTGCATGATGGGTTCAATTCCATGCATTTTCATGGCAATTGCAGAAGCGGTATTAGATGCATGGGCATGGGCTGCTGGATTATCTGTTGCATTCACGCCAACAAACCACGGTGCTAAACGGGCAGCGTTTTTTTCAACTTTTGCCATTCCGCCACCATCAAGTGCTGGAAATTCAGACGTAAAGACAACTTCGTTAGTGTTTTCTAACTTCTCGCGCATCTGTGACATTAGTGTGACTCATCTGTTGTTGACCAACCAGCAGGTGTTTGTTGATCGCGCTTTGTAACCAAATTAATCCACGATGAAGATCCTTGGAGGCGCATGTCTACTGGAGGACGTAGCTCGTTGAAGTGGTCCTTCCACACAGTTGGCAAAGGCAAATAGACTTTTCGATCATATGCCTTAAGCCACACACATTGCATATCAGGAATAACTTCACAGTTACCATTTTCGCGAACACCACCGCATGGTCCGTTGCGAAGAGTCTTTGGACAGGTCATTGGACAGGTCATACCTGTTGAGTGCAGCACGCACTGTCCGCACATGCGACAGTCCCATACGGGTTTCTTTAAGACATGCTCAACAAAAGGTAGTAGTTTTTTTAACATATTTGGACCTTATACAGAAACCGTTGCGCGCTTTTTAGCAATGAGATCTTTAGCAATGCGCACCGCAGTAGATGCATCTGCTGCAAAGCCATCGGCTCCAACAACATCGGCATATTCCTGAGTAACAGGTGCGCCACCCACCATGATGATTACTTGGTCGCGTAGACCAGCTTTAGTAATTTCATGAATGTTGACCTTAAACATTGGCATTGTTGTTGTTAAGAACGCTGACATACCAACAATGTCTGGCTTGTGCTCAATAATTGCGGCAACGAATTTCTCTGGTGGAACCTGCACACCTAGATCAATAACTTCAAAGCCGGCACCTTCGAGCATGATATTGACGAGGTTCTTACCGATATCGTGCACATCGCCCTTGACTGTGCCCATCAAGAATGTTCCAACGGTTTCAGCACCAGTCTCAGCTAGCAATGGGCGCAACACATTGAGCGCTCCTGACATCGCCTTTCCTGAAATAAGCATCTCTGGAACGAAGAAATCTCCGCGCTCAAAACGTGCACCAACTTCTTCCAATGCTGGAATCAGGGCATCAAAGAGGATGGCGCCAGGCGTCATTCCATCTGCAATGCCTTGGTTGGTCAGTTCGAGAACTGCTGGAGCATTTCCGACAAGGGTTTCGTCAAAGAGAGCTTTGATAATCTCGTCATGTGTCATGCCGCACCTATCTTTCCATCGTGGTTTGCTTGAAGTGTTGCGATCTCATCAATGATCATCTCACCAATCTTGATTAAATCTTTCTGAGTCAATCGAGTAGATGGACCAGAAACTGAAATTGCACCAACTACGCGGCCATCGTGCTCGCGGATAGGTGCTGCTACTGCTACTAAACCCTCTTCCAATTCATCAATGATCAGGGCGTAACCTTTTTTGCGCACAACCTCTAACTCTTCTAGAAGTTTGGTGCGAGAGGTAATGGTCTTTGCTGTGCGCTTTTCTAAGCGTCCAGCTGGAATAGTAACGGCTGCGTATGCAAGTAAAACTTTGCCAAGTGCTGATGCGTGATAGGGAACAGATTTTCCAACCCAGTTGGTTGCAGATAAGAGGTATTGACCATCTACTTGGTCGATTAACTTGAGGTCGCCATTGCCTGGAACTGCCAAGTTAGAGGTTTCACCTGTTCTATTAGCTAGAACCTCTAAAATTGAGTGCATGCGCGTCACAAGAATGGAGTCATGGTTTTGTCCACGAGCAAACTGAGTAAGAACTGAACCAGCGATATAGGCACCGTTGCGATCGCGCAGCAATAATCCTTGGCGCTCAAGTGCACTTAAGATTCGAGATGTTGTGCTCTTTGGTAATCCATAAATGCGAGCAAGTTCAGTAAGAAGTGGAGGAGTGTTTGATTCCAAAATGTGAATCAAGAGTGAAGATGCGCGATCAATTGCTTGCGTGCCGCTATGAAGTTCGGCCATCTCACACCCCCTTACAAGGTTCCACCATATGGAACCATAGTTCCATAACTTAAGAGTATTCTCGTGCGTGTTCGAGGTCAATAGCGCCACGACGCTATTAATATCGAACTACTACTACAGGTGAGGAATTAACCGTGAGCTTTATTAACAAGATGCCCCGCTATGAAATCTTGAGCGAAGAATCGATGGCAACGCTGACCCTTGGCTGGAAACGCATCGTCTCTGAAATCGGTATCGAGTTCATGAGCCCTTGGGCAATCGATCTCTTGCGCGAAAACGGACAAACTGTAGAAGGCGATAACGTTAAATTCGATCCTGAGTGGATTTTGAAGCAAGTTGCTAAGTCTCCAAGCCAGTTCAACTTGCAAGCACGTAATCCAAAGAACAATGTTCAAATCGGTGGAGACTCAATGGTCTTCGGTGGTGTGTATGGCCCACCATTTGTTCGCGAAGGTGATGTTCGCCGCGATGCCACTTTTAAGGACTATGAGAATTTTTGCAAGTTAGCTCAAAGCTATGACGCCCTAGATAGCGTTGGCGGTGTTGTCTGTGAGCCTAATGATTTATCACTTGATTCACGCCACTTAGATATGGCATATGCAGCAGCAACTCTGACCGATAAGTTCTTTATGGGTAACGTTGTAACTGCGCAGAATGCAAAAGATGTTATTGCAATCTCTGAAATTATCTTCGGTGGTCGTAAATCAATTGAAGATACTCCGGCGCTTATTTCTCTGGTCAACTGTAATTCTCCACTTCGCTGGGATGATCGCATGCTGGATTCTTTGCGTGAATATGTTCTTGCAGGTCAGCCAGTTGTAGTCACACCATTCTTACTTATGGGCGCAATGAGCCCGGTAACAATTCCAGCAACATTGGCTCAGCAAATCGCTGAAGCCTTAACCGGTATTGCACTTGCTCAAACTCTCAACCCAGGATGCCCCATTGTCTTTGGTTCATTTCTTTCAAACATTGATATGCAATCAGGTTCACCGCAGTTCGGTACTCCTGAGTCAGGTATTGGCCTGCTTTGTACTGGCCAGATTGCACGTAGCTTTAATCTTCCTTTCCGTGGGGGCGGCGGCTTGAACTCTTCACAAACAGTGGACGCACAATCTGCTTATCAAACAATGATGACGATGATGCCAACGTTTTTATCTGGAACTAACTGGGTAATGCATACAGCGGGCTGGTTAGAAGGCGGACTTGTCTCTTGCTATGAGAAGTTCGTTGTAGACATCGAAATCCTTCAATCTTTGATGACTGAGTTCACTCCCCTTGAATTTAACGTTGAATCCCTAGCCTTTGATGCTCATGTTGAAGTAGGCCATGGTGGTCACTTCCTAGGAGCAGCCCACACCATGGAGCGATTCCGTGACTGTTTCTATCGTCCATTTTTAACAAATAGCGATAACTATGAGCGCTGGATGCGACTTGGCGCAAAGGACACGAAAATACGCGCCTCCGAGATTTATGTGAAGAAACTTGAAGAGTATGTGCAACCAGAGATGGATCCACGTATGAAGCAAGAGCTCGATGAGTTTGTGGCAAAGCGCAAGAGCCAACTAGATTAAGTAAATGGTCGCAACGCTCTATATCGATGGTGCTTGGAAGCAAGCATCAGATGGTGGGGCACACGATGTGCAGAGCCCACATGATCAAAGCGTTGTTGCAACCGTTTCACAGGCCACACAAGATGATGTTCTAGATGCAATCACTGCCGCCCGTACTTCTTTTGATTCAGGCATCTTTACTTCCTGGAGCTTTGAACAACGCAGCGCCCTTGTTGCCAAGATCGCAGATTTATTAGAGCGTGACTTAAAAGCAATCGCTAAAAAAGAAAGTGATGACACAGGAAAGCGCATCATTGAAGCTGAATATGACATTGCAGATGTTATTGCTACTTTCCGCCACTTTGCCTCCCTAGGTTTAAAGCAACATGATCGCGTTGTAGATGTGGGTATTTCCCATGTTAATAGCCGCATCGTTCATGAGCCTCTGGGTGTGTGTTCTCTGATTGGTCCTTGGAACTACCCACTACTTCAAATTGCCTGGAAAGTCGCACCGGCCTTAGTGGCTGGATGTTCTTTCATTGTTAAACCTTCGGAATTAACTCCGCAAAGTGCCATTGCGCTGATGCACGCCATAGAAGAGGCTGGCACACCTAAAGGTGTTGCAAACCTAGTTTTGGGTCCAGGCTCTGTTGTTGGCAATCATTTAATTAATGATCCACGCGTGGACATGGTTTCTTTCACTGGTGGGTTAAAGACTGGTCAAACAATTATGAAGGCAGCGGTTTCAACGGTTAAGCGCTTAGCGTTAGAGCTAGGTGGAAAGAATCCACATATTATTTTTGCTGATGCAGATATAGATGCAGCAATTGATAACGCAGTAACTGCAGCCTTTTTGCACTCAGGCCAAGTCTGTTCTGCCGGAACACGTTTAATTGTTGAGCGCTCCATTCATGATCGCGTGGTTAAAGAGATTGTGCGCAGAGCTGGTCAGATTCGTCTAGGTGGACCAGAGGATTTAACCGCTGAGACTGGACCACTTATTAGTAAGTCGCACCTAGAAGGTGTTACTCAGTATGTTGAAAAAGGCGTTGCTGAAGGTGCCACATTATTAGTGGGTGGAAAGCGCAGTGAAAAGAGTGAGCATGCCAATGGTTGGTATTACCTGCCTACAGTTCTAGATAACTGCGATACAAAGATGTTTTGTGTTCAAGATGAATCTTTTGGTCCTGTTATGACGGTGGAAGTTTTTGACACTGAGGCTCAAGCAATTGCTACTGCTAATGACACACCATTTGGTCTTTCAGGTGGTCTGTGGTCAAAGGATGCAGATAAAGCTGCTCGCGTAGCTAGCGCACTTCGCCATGGCACAATCTGGGTCAATGACTTTGGGCCATATAAGCCAGCTGCTGAATGGGGCGGATACAAGCAATCTGGCATTGGCCGTGAATTAGGTGAGCATGGTTTGGGCGAATACCTTGAAATCAAACACATTTGGACTAACAATGCTCCTAGTAAATCTGGTTGGTTTTCAGATGGGGGAGACGGATAAATGGCTTCTGGCGCACCAATGATTTCTGTAAAGAATCTCTGGAAAGTTTTTGGCGCCAACGCTGACAAGGTAGTCGGCTCACCATTAGTAAACCTGTCTCGTTCAGAGCTTCGCACACAGACCGGTAACACCATTGCGGTCCGCGATGTTTCATTCGATGTCGCCCCAGGTGAAGTATTCGTAGTGATGGGTCTTTCAGGATCTGGTAAATCAACTCTTGTTCGCTGCATGACTCGATTGATTGAGCCGACCCAAGGTTCAATGACATTTGAAGGCGAAGATATTTTAAAAGTTGATAATGCCCGCCTTCGCGAACTACGCAAGACACGATTCTCAATGGTTTTTCAGCACTTTGGTTTATTGCCCCACCGCAATGTCATCAACAACATTGCTTACTCTCTTGAAATTAATGGTATTAATAAAGCTGACCGGCACAAGCGTGCAAATGAAGTTATTGAACTCGTTGGCTTGCAAGGCTATTCACATGCATACCCAGAACAACTCTCTGGTGGAATGCAGCAGCGTGTTGGTTTAGCGCGCGCATTGGCCGTTGACCCACAAGTTCTTTTCCTTGATGAACCTTTCTCGGCCCTTGACCCACTAATTCGCCGAGATATGCAGCAAGAAGTTATTCGTCTGCATCACGAGCTCGGCAAGACGATGGTCTTTATTACACATGATCTATCTGAGGCAGTAAAAGTGGGAGATCGCATTGCAATCATGCGAGATGGCGCAATCGTCCAAATCGGAACGCCAGAGGATCTAGTAGCTAATCCGGCAGATGAATACGTGGCTAACTTCGTGCGCGATATTGCTAAATCACATGTGTTAACCCTTAAGCACTTAGCTAGAAAAGCCCAGCCAGGTGAAGCCACAGATGGACCAGAGCTTGCTTCTAACACCATCATTCGTGATGCTGCACAAGTTATTTTGCAGTCCCACAAACCAGTACGGGTCAATGACAATGGCACCGCCCTTGGAATTGTCTCTAGCGAGGATGTTTTGCGGTTAATTTCTGGTGGCGCTTAATGAAGGTTCGTAAGTCCTATCTTTTACTCGGCTCAGTAACAATCTGGATTTTGTTGGGCCGTTTACTCAATGGCACACACACATTGCAGATAGCAACATATGAGAACACTGCATTTACTAGTTACATTGGTGAAAAAGCCCTAGATCTGCGCGGTAACCGAACTGAGAGCCCTGCTTTCATCTATTTCTTTAACCCTATTCGCGGGGCAATTGATGGTTTTGTTCAGGGGATAAGAAATCTCATCGCAGTTCCAGCACAAAACTCAGTTATTCCAATCATTGGTTGGTTAGGTGTAGTCGGACTTGTTGCTTTTGCAGTATATGCAACAAGTCAGTGGCGAACAGCGCTCCTATCGGTCTCACTTTTATTAGCTTGCGGCGCTCTGGGAATGTGGCAGTTCACCATGGACTCCATTGCAATGACTTTGGCTGCCGTACTTCTTTCACTAGCAATCGGAATTCCGCTAGGCATATGGGCAGGTCTATCTGATCGGGTCTTAAAGATATTCACGCCTTTTCTAGATTTAGCCCAGATCTTGCCGACCCTTGTTTATATGGCACCAATCGCACTTGTCTTTATGATTGGCGCGGCCTCAGCAACAATTGCAACGATGATTTATTCCATTCCAATCGCAATTCGTATTACGAGCCATGCGATTAGAAATTTAAATCAATCTCCAATAGAGGCTGCAGAGTCAATGGGCTCCACGCAAAAGCAGACCCTAACCAAAGTTCAAATCCCAATGGCTAAGCAGATGATTGTTCTTGGTATTAATCAAACTGTTATGGCTGCCGTGTCATTCGTTGTGATTGCCGCTCTCATTGGCGCACCTGGGCTTGGTAAGCCAGTTATTGATGCCTTGATTATTCGAAATGTTGGGCAGGGCTTTGTGGCTGGCTTTGCCGTGGTTTTCCTTGCTATTTTGCTCGATCGCAGCACTAGCGCTGCAGCTAAGCGCCAAACCTCATTTATCCCACTAACGCAGAAGCAGATTAAGACAAAGCGGATCACACTCATTGTTGGTGGAATTCTTGCAGTTGTATCTGTCTTTATCTCTCGCACAATGTTGTGGGCAGCAGTTTGGCCAAAAGAAGCCACCATTGCTCCGCAAGTAACAAAAATTACAAATAATATTACGGCTTGGATATTAGAAAACCTCACTATATTTACCGAGGACTTTAAAGACTTGATTTCCTACTCCATTCTAAATCCTCTAGAAACTCAGCTTGCGGCATCTCCTTGGTATGTAACAGTTGGCATGATTGTGGCTCTTGCCCTCATTATTGGTGGAACAAGAATTGCGATTTTAGCTTTTGTCCTAGCAATGGCCATTGTGTTATCTGGTCTTTGGTATGAAGCAATGCTGACTCTGACCCAAACAATTGTTGGGTGTTTGCTCACAATGATTATCGGTCTTGCACTTGGAATATGGACTGGTCGTAGCGATAGAGTAGAGAAAGTATTGCGACCATTTCTTGATGCCGGGCAAACTCTTCCAGCATTTGTGTATTTAGTTCCAATGTTAGGTTTATTTGGTCCAACTCGCTTTACTGCTATTGCAACGGGAATCGTCTATGCCATTCCCGTTGTTGTGAAGATTGTCAGTGAAGGTATACGTGCAGTTCCGCATTCCCTTGTTGAGGCGGCAACGGCTGCAGGCTCTACAACGCGCCAAATAATTATTAAGGTCCAATTGCCTGCGGCAAAGAAAACTATTTTGCTTGCGACGAATCAAGGTCTGATCTATGTCTTGGCTGTAGTTGTTATTGGTGGCTTCGTTGGCGCGGGCGGTCTCGGCTACTTAGTAATCGCTGGTAACTCTAAACCAGAACTTCAGGGCAAGGGCCTCATCGCCGGTGTCGCCATCTTGCTCCTAGGCGTTATTTTCGACCGGATTATGCAAGCCGGCGCCCGTCGCTCCTCATAAATTCGAGCAAATAGCCCCTAGAAGTACTAGTACTGAGCCCATCCCAGCCCTAGGCTATGAGCAAAACATAAAACTCTTTAGGAGGGTTAATGAAATCACTATTCGGTCGCCGTTCGGCAATCGTTACGGCTGCACTTGCAACAGCACTTATTCTTTCAGGTTGCGGCAGCAGCGTTAATGATTCTGCAGGCGAAGCCTCAGGAGATTGCGGTTCTTATGCAATTGCAATGCACGCATGGGGCGGTTACACAGCTTCAGCACAAGTTGTTGCAGAAATAGCAAAACAAGAATTGGGTTGCACAATCACTCAGACAACTCTAGAAGAAGGTCCGGTCACTTATGACGCAATGGAAGCTGGAACAATCGACGTACTAATCGAAGATTGGGGCGGTGGACGCTGGAAGGACTGGAGTGATCGCGGAGCTGTAGTTGAAGTTGGCGATAACGGAAACATTGGAATTATTGGTATGTATGTCGCTCCATGGATGGTTGAAAAGTATCCAGACATCGTTGATTCAAAGAACTTGAATAAGTATGCAGCTTTGTTTAAGACTGCAGATTCAGGTGGCAAGGGTGCATGGTTTGAAGGCCCAACTGGTTACACAACTGTCGGCGAAAAGATGGTTTCTGCTAACAAGTTGAACTTCAAAGTTATCTTCTCTGGTTCTGAAGCTGCTCTAGTTGACGGTTTCATCAAGGCAGAAGCTAACAAGACACCATTCATTGGTTACGCATGGCAGCCTTGGACACTTCATTCCAAGCTTCCAACACTTGAAGCAGCTCGCGTTGTTTTCCCTGCCAATGACTGGAGCGATCCAGCGGAGGCAAGTGGTCTAACCGACTACCCATCTACACCACTCAAGAAGTTGATTTCAAAGAAGCTCAATGATGCTAATGATTCATTTACTTCACTTGTGAAGAACTTCTCATGGACTAATGCTGATCAGAACAGTGTTGCCGCAGATCTTGAAGGCGGAATGACAGCAGAAGAAGCAGCCAAGAAGTGGATTGCTGCTAACGCTGCAACTGTTGCTAAATGGCTTGGTAAGTAATAAAAACAGTCTAAGAAGCAAGGCCCTTACTCGGTGGAGTTCACTGAGTAAGGGCCTTGCTTTATTAGTAGACTTTCTCTCATGAGCGCGCAATATGACTACATCATCGTTGGTGGTGGATCAGCGGGCTGTGCATTAGCTAATCGCTTAAGTGAGAATCCCAATCATAAAGTTCTCGTCCTTGAAGCTGGGCGTCGTGACTGGATCTGGGATGTGTTTATTCATATGCCAGCAGCGTTAGCTTTTCCAATTGGTAGCAAGTACTACGACTGGATGTATGAATCAGAGCCAGAACCACACATGAATAATCGCCGCATTTATCATGCACGCGGCAAAGTATTAGGTGGATCTTCTTCCATTAATGGTCAGATCTGGCAGCGCGGCAATGCAATGGATTATGAGCGCTGGTCTAAAGATCAAGGAATGGCTAACTGGGATTACGCTCACTGTTTGCCATATTTTAAGAAGATGGAGAACTGTCTAGCAGATCCTAAGTCTGCATTTCGTGGAGATGATGGTCCACTTAAATTAGAGCGTGGGCCAACTAAGGGTCCACTCTTTGCCGCATTCTTTAAAGCAACTGAAGAAGCAGGCTATCCACGCACCAATGATGTCAATGGTTATCGCCAAGAAGGCTTTGCTGCCTTTGATCGCAACGTTTATCGTGGACGTCGTTTGAGTGCATCTCGCGCATATTTGTACCCAGTAATGGCTCGCAAGAACTTGAGCGTTAAAACCCGTGCACATGTAACAAAAGTTTTATTTGATGGCACAACTGCGACCGGAGTAGAAGTTCTCATCCGTGGTAAGAAGCATGTCTTTACATCCCGTGAAGTAATTCTCTCAGGTGGCTCAATTAATACCCCGCAGATTCTGCAACTATCAGGTGTTGGTAAAAAAGAAGATCTAGAAAAACTCGGCATTAAAGTTGTAAAGGATTTACCTGGCGTGGGTGCAAATCTTCAAGATCACTTAGAGGTCTATGTTCAATACAAGTGCAAGCTTCCTGTCACACAACAGCCCATTACACAGTTCTGGCGTCGCCCATTTATTGGCGCAGCATGGTTGTTCTTTAGAAAAGGTCCAGGAGCAACAAATCAATTTGAAGCCGGCGGCTTTACACGAAGCAATAACGATGTTGCCTATCCCAACTTAATGTTCCACTTCCTACCTCTTGCAATTCGCTATGACGGCACGGGGGACACTCGTGGTCATGGCTATCAAGTCCACGTAGGTCCTATGTATTCAGATGCTCGTGGTTGGCTCAAGATTAAGAGCACTAACCCATTAGAAAAGCCTGCAATTCAATTTAACTATCTTTCTACCAATGAAGACCGCCGTGAATGGATAGAGGCAGTAAGAACTGCACGCAACATTTTGACTCAGCCTGCTATGAATGATTTCAATGCAGGTGAATCATCCCCAGGTGCATCTGTTTCAACGGATGAAGAGATTTTAGAGTGGGTAAGAAAAGATGCAGAGACTGCTCTTCACCCATCGTGTACCGCCAAGATGGGCACCGATGCAATGTCTGTCGTTGATCCAGAGACAATGAAAGTCCATGGAGTTGAAGGTTTGCGTGTGTGTGATGCCTCAGTATTTCCATATGTGACTAACGGCAATATCTATGCACCAGTCATGATGGTTGCTGAAAAGGCAGCGGATTTGATTCTAGGTAAAACTCCATTGCCCGCAGAAAATATTGAGTTCTATCGTCATTCCAAGTGATGAGCTTGCGCCATCCTGCGTTGCGCGGACTAAAGTTCAAAAACCGATAGTGTTTTGTAGAGTTCTGCAGGTAGGACTAGTGGTTTTTGGGGTTGAATCAGGGACAGCATGGATAGATAAAAGAATCTCTGACATCAGCACAGAATGTCATTTCACTTATTGCTAATCCATACCTATACTTTGTAAATGTCATTTGTGCACCCCTTAGACCCTCTTAGCCATGCTGAACAAGAGTTAATCGTCGCATATGCACGAAAAGCCTGGAATCTTGAATCGCATCATCTCTTTGCGATGCTGCAACTACATGAGCCAACTAAGGCAGAGCTAGCATCAGGTAAAAAACTTGATCGCACAGCACGCGTAACAATCTGGGATCGTAAAAAAGCCGTAGTGAGTGAAGGCCTAATTACAGTTGATGGTGTTTCTAAAGAATACAAAGTGATTCCTGGAGCCAAATCTCCAGTAAGTGCGATTGAATCTGCAATTGCACTTGATGTAGTGTGCAAAGACAAATCTGTGATTGACGCCCTTGCTCGCCGCGGAATTAATGACATCACAACTGTGCACATGGAGACCTGGCCAATCGGCGCACAAATCCCAGCTCACTTAGATGATGGTCGCAGACTTATTTGGACGCCAATGTTTCACCAACCAACTCCGGATGCAAATTTTTATGCTCATCCAATCCATGGTCTGCATGCAATCGTAGATATCGATGCCGAAGAAGTTGTGGGCCTTGAAGATAACGCTGATGTGCCAATTCCACAGACCCCAGGCCCATATCGTGAATCCCAAACTGGGGGCAGCGTAAAACTAAAAGAGCTCATGATTCACCAACCAGATGGTGCCTCATTTGACGTTGAGGGCTGGAACATTAAATGGGAGCGTTGGTCATTTCGAATTGGCTTTGATCAGCGAGAAGGCTTAGTAATCCATGATGTGCACTTTAATGACGAGGGAAAGTCACGCAAGATTGCCCACCGCTTATCTATTGCAGAGCTTGTTATTCCTTACGGTGACCCAGCACAGGGTGCTTATCGAAAGAACGCCTTTGACACAGGAGAGTTTGGTTTAGGAAACTTTACTAACTCACTGACTCTGGGCTGTGATTGCTTAGGCGAGATTACCTATTTAGATGTGGCCGTTACTGAGGGTGATGGCACAGTGCGCACGATAAAAAACGCTATCTGTATGCATGAAGAAGACTTTGGAATCCTGTGGAAGCACGTTGATGTTAATGGCCATGTGGAAGTGCGCCGTGGTCGCCGCTTTGTTGCATCCTCGATTGTTACCGTTAATAACTATGAATACGGATACTTCTGGTATTTCTACCAAGATGGATCTTTTGAGTTTGAAGCAAAATTAACTGGAATAGTCTTAACTCTTGCTGATAAGCCAGGTGCGCATCACCCATCTGCTACAGAGTTAGAACCAGGTTTGTGGGCGCCGTATCACCAACATATTTTGTGTGCTCGAATAGATCTAGAAATCGATGGAGTTAACAACTCTGTTATTGAGATTGAATCATTTGCTCATCCAGTAGGGGAGAGGAACCCTTATGGCGGGGCATATGAAACTAGTGAGACAGTACTTAAGAGCGAGAGCGCAGCTCAGCGTTTAGTTGATCCAATTAAGAGTCGCTTCTGGAAGATTATTAATCCCAATAAAAAGAATCATGTGGGACACTCAATTGCTTACAAGTTAATCCCAGGTCACACCACTTACCCACTTGCCCACAAAGAATCGATCTTAGGTAAGCGCGCTGGCTTTATGTATAGCCACTTGTGGGTCACACCTAACGTTGAATCAGAGCGCTATCCAGCAGGAGATTATCCATTCCAGCATGAAGGTGGTGCAGGTTTACCTGAGTGGACTAAAAATAATCGCCCCATAGAAAACACTGACGTTGTTCTTTGGCATGTCTTTGGAACTAATCACATTCCTCGCACAGAGGATTGGCCAGTTATGCCAGTTGAGCGCACAGGCTTTCATTTAAAGCCAAGCGGTTTCTTTAGGAGAAGTCCTGCCATGGATGTTGCCTCATCGCAGGCCGTTGATACTGCATGCGATTGTTAAAACTTCGCGCATATTTAAAAGCGGCTCACTTTGGGCCAACCATGCTTATTACTGCTATCTCCTTTGTTTTAGGCACACAGCTCTGGTGGGAAGGCCCGGCATATGTCATTGCCTTCACAGTCTTTCTTGGCCAGCTGATCATTGGTTGGAGTAATGATCTCTATGACTACCAGGATGATTTAAAACATAATCGAACCAATAAACCTCTAGTTGCAGGTGCAATCTCAGCTACACAACTGCGCAAAACTACCTTTATTTTCATTCCTATCGCAGTGATTGCAAATCTGATTGGTCCACTTGGGATAAAAGGTGGCAGTGTTTATTTGTTAGGTGTGGGATGTGGAATTGCTTATAACTTTTACTTTAAGTTCTCACCTCTTTCGCCTCTGCCATATGCAATTGCATGTGCTGCGCTACCAGGGTCTATTTTCTACGCAGTTAATCGCACACCACCTCTATGGGTGCTAGCTGGTGGGTCAATGTTGGGTGTCGCATTTCATTTTCTTAATGTACTTAAGGACATCAAGCAAGATAAAGAGAGCAATATCGGGGGATTACCTCAACGGCTAGGTAAGAGAGCCTCTACTGTGATCGCTCTTGTACTAGTAATTGCAACAGGAATGCTATTTCTCAATAGCCCTGTGAGCAGAGATTTATCATCAATCGAATTCAATTACAACTCTTCATTTATTGTTGGGGGAGAACGTCCAGCAAATGTTAATATGCCAAGTGACTATTCAAAGAAAACTCCAACCGCGCTTTTAATTGATTTACATGGATACAGCGGCAATAGTCAGAGTCAGCTTCGTTTTTCCCAATTGGCAGCAGCTACACAAAAGCGTGGTGTGATTTACGCAGCCCCCGATGGTCTACCAGATTCTCAAGGTAATCAATTCTGGAACGCTTCAAAGGCCTGCTGTAATTTCAACAATAATCCAGTCGATGATGTGGCCTATATTCAATCTCTCATCGATGAGATTTCCAGCAAAGTATCAGTTGATCCCAAGCGAATCTATTTATTTGGCCACTCCAACGGGCATTTCATGACATATAAATTTGCATGTTCACGTCCAGAAAGTGTCGCTGCTATTGCCGGCCTTGCCGGAGCAATGGATAGTGATGCAGCAACATGTGCTCCAAGCAAGGAGGTAAATGTCTTGCATATCCATGGCACAAGTGATGCAACGATTCTCTTTGAGGGTGGATCTCTATTTGGTAATTTATATACAAGCGCAGCCACGAGTGTTAAAAGGTGGGCACAGATTGATAGATGTTTGATGAGCCCACAAGTGGGAGAGGCCTTTGATTTGATAAGCACTCTTGATGGTGCTGAAACAATTCCTACAATTTATACATGTCCACGAACAACAGTGGAGCTCTGGAGTATTAATGGTGGAGCCCATAGCCCTGATGTGGATGTGAGCTCTGCTTTAAAAATAGTTGACTGGTTTTTAGCCCACCCTAAAAAATAAGCACCTATTGATTCGTGTAATTAACTATGGCAAGACACATTTCATCTCGAGTACCCTCACCCCAGACTACATAATTGGGAGAGAGATTTTTATAGAGTGGTAACTGAGAGCGCAGGCCAACATCGAAAGTACATCTGACCGAGATACTGTCTCCAGCATTTGCAGTAATAGGCTTTGAAAGCCAGTCAGTTCGTTGGTCATCAAAATTCCACAGTGGGCGAGAAGAAATCTCTGTTCTAACACCCGTAGATCCATTGGTGTAAACAATCTCAATACTTTTGCCGAGCTGATGCATATGCGGAGTCGCACCATAGATTGTGATGGAAGAGTTAATGCTTTGCGTACACTCTGATATTGGGCTTGGCACCGGACGAAGGCTTTGACCACAAATGATCAATAGGCCAGTTCCTTGGAGTGCAGCTTTATCACTTGTGCGTGAAGCAAGATCAGCTAATGCATTTGCGCGAAGGCATAGTGGGCCACTCTCATTTGGTGCGCAGGCCACTTCAATCGGAGCTGCCACCAACATTGTTTTCAAATCCGCAACCGTTGATTTGGCATAAGCAAGTGCAACAGTCATTGAAGCGCGCTTATCTTTATCGCTATGGCCAGGCATAACCATGAAGTGAGATTGCAAAATGAATTGATCACCTTGTGTAAACCTCATACCAGTACCTTCTGGATAAGTTTTAAAGTTTCCGCCTGGTGCCCAAAAAGAGATCCAACTAGATGGTGATGCAGGCGTAAAGGCAGTTGCACCAGGTATTCCGGTGTCACCAAAGCATGACCAACCTGGCGCTTCGCTCTGCTCATCCAAGCTTTTTGTTACTTGAACATTTGCAGCTGAAACACGATACAAGATGCCATGATGTGAAACCTTCATGTTATCTGGCGTGATTGTCACAGATTTTACAAATGTCTCTTTAGCAAATTTTGGATCAAGTAAGAAACAACGATATTCATCCGTGCCACCACTTGGTGGAACTGGGACATAAGCCGGAGTCACAAGTGATAAATCTTGCCCAGCTACTTTTACTATTTCGCCTTTAGACCAGATTAATTTCTTGCCGCTTTTAATACATGTGTATTTTAAAGTTTTAACAACTGTAGTGGTACCAACTTTAGAACAAGCAGCCCCTGCTTTAACAGTGGTAGTTGCTGCAAAGGCTTGCAGACCGAAAATAACAAGAACACCCACTAATAGAGAGGTGATAAATAAACGCAGGCGCTGCATGGTCATAGGATAATGCACCTATTAAAAAAATGCATAGTGCACTAGGGGGTAACAGTTATCTCTAACTGATACACCTTTGTTGGATCATCTGAATTACTTAGCTTTACCGTAGTGGCACCAGATTCCAGGGCTTTAAATGATGGATTAGTAATGTAACCACCTTGATCACCACCTGGGACAAAGGCAACAATTCCAGGGGTTACTACCTCAGCGCTCCATTTAGCTGGATCTGCAACAGTTAAAACAATTGAACTGCCTGCCCGCACAGTGACATCTGTTGTGGTGAGGGGATCAATCATGATTGGCGGTAGAACCTGAGCAAGTGGCCTTCCACTGGCCTTAACAGTTTTTAAACTTTTTGCCACAGCTACTAACTGGGCATAAGTGATTCCACCAATACCTTGGACTTGAATCTCTGTTGCACTCAATTCCTTAAGGGGCTTAGTTGTGAACATCAAATAGCCACCCACACGGCCAATATCTTCAATCCCACATCGCTTATAAGCAGCCACAGACATCTGCGAGGGATCACAATATGCATAGACCTTGGCTTTGATGCCATTTACTAAGACTGTTTTTAGATACTTAGAAAGACCAGGATTAGAGCATGTAACGCCAGCCATTGTTTGCATGATCTGCAGATAACGCACAGTTCCACCGTATTGAACAAAGATCCAATCCTGCTCACCTGGCTGACAGGCAAGGAGAGAAAACTTTGTTGTCTTTAATCCCAGAGTATTACTTGGCTTATAAACAGAGTAGGTAAGCCCGGTTTGAGAGTCTGCGAACCTATCACTTGCACCCATGGCAGGGTCCATTACAAGTAGGGCAAGAACGATGGCCATTACCTTCTTCACGGGAGATAACTTAGC
>CANKXJ010000002.1 GCA_947487595.1 Actinomycetota bacterium | reverse complement strand
GATGCTCTTGTTCTTTGCTTCGAATAGTTTGATTGCATACTTAACTGCGTTTTGCTCATCGATACCAGTTGATGCTTCTCCACCTGAAAGTGGGCCTTGGTAACCGATGGTGTATGTCTTCACAGCTGCACTAGCTGTTGGAACTGATGCAACGCCAAAAGCAACGGCTGCAGCAGTAACAATGGCAAGTGAACTCTTGATCTTCTTGTTCATTTAACGCCTTTCCTGTTCTTGTGTCCCGGGACAGGGAGACGCTCAGGGTAATGGCAGGGATGAGGGTTTAACAAGCCCGATTGAGCATGAAAAGCCCGGCTTTGATTGCAGTTATGTAACGTTTTGGCAGAACTACCGAAGTTAGCTCTCGGGTACGGCCTGCGGGCTAATGACGGCTTCGGCCACCTGTTTCATAGTTAATCGGCGATCCATGGCCGCTCTTTGAATCCAAGAAAAAGCCTCTGGTTCTGAGAGATTAAGTGCCTTCATTAAAATACCTTTTGCCCGATCAATAATCTTTCGTGTTTCTAGGCGATCATGTAGATCTGCAACTTCAGCAGCAAGTGAGCGCATTTGTGTATGACGACTAATTGCAATTTCAATCGCAGGGATTAAATCTCCAATAGTAAAAGGCTTCACAACATATGCCATGACCCCGGCATCGCGCGCTCTATCTACTAATTCTTTTTGGGAAAAAGCTGTCAGCATCAATACAGGTGCAAGATCAATAATTTTCTCAGCAGCAGATATTCCATCTAGTACTGGCATCTTCACATCAAGAATAGCTAAATCTGGTTTGTGTTCATTTGCTAAATCAATTGCTTCTTGGCCATTGGTTGCCTCTGCCACAACTTCATATCCAGCAACCTTGTAACATCTCAACAAGGTCCATGCGAATGAGTGCTTCATCTTCGGCAACGAGGATGCGAACCTTTTGTGTCATGTGCCCCGAGTCGGATTTGAACCGACACTGTGCAGTGTTTGAGACTGCCCTCTCTACCGTTGGAGTACCGAGGCGTTAAGTGATACCGAACGGGCCTAATCTTAGCGGTAAGCCGCAGCTACCCCACCAACAGCATCTCCCACACGGTGAACGCGCATCGCGTTCGTTCCTCCTGGAATTCCAGGAGGAGATCCAGCAACAATCATCACTTGATCACCTAATTGAGCGCGACCTGAATCAATTAGAACAGTGTCAACCAACTTCACCATGTCATCAGTTGCACCAACGATAGGAGTGAGCATTGATTCAACACCCCACGAAAGTGCAAGACGGTTATATGTTCCAACCTCTGGAGTCATAGCAAGAATTGGAATAGGTGAGCGCAAACGTGACATACGACGCGCTGAATCTCCGCTTTGTGTAAATGCCACTAAATACTTTGCCCCAACAATTGCGCCAACTTCAGTTGCAGCCTTTGTAATTGCTCCACCTTTAGTACGTGGGGCTGTCTTTATTGGACGAATGCGATCTAAGCCGCCTTCTTCAGTCTTTTGAATGATGCGCGCCATCGTTTGAACGGCCTCAATTGCAAACTCTCCCACACTTGTTTCACCTGAGAGCATCAGAGCATCTGCGCCATCTAGAACTGCATTTGCACAATCTGTAGCTTCCGCGCGCGTTGGTCGAGAATTAGTCATCATTGATTCAAGCATTTGCGTTGCAACGATTACTGGCTTTGCCATATCTCGGGCTAGCTCAATGCACTGCTTTTGTACCAATGGCACATCTTCGATGGGAAGCTCCACGCCTAGATCGCCTCGAGCAACCATGATGCCATCAAAGGCGTCAACGATTTCAACGAGGTTTTCCACGGCCTGTGGCTTTTCGATCTTGGCGATAACTGGAACCCGAATACCTTCTTCATCCATAATCTTGTGGACATCTTTAATGTCATCGGCACTTCTAACAAATGAGAGCGCAATAAAATCAGCGCCAGCACGTAATCCCCAACGAAGATCATCTATGTCTTTTTCAGATAGTGCTGGGACTGAAACTGCCACGCCAGGCAAGTTAATACCTTTGTTGTTACTCACCGCGCCAGGTTCAATAACCTTAGTAACAACATCATGTGCCTTAACTTCAACAACTTCAACTGTTACTTTTCCATCATCAATCAGTATTCGATCCCCAACTTTGCAATCTCCTGGTAAACCTTTATAAGTTGTTCCCACGCGCTCTTTAGTTCCCTCAACCTCATCAGTTGTAATAACAAATATGTCACCACGCGCTAAATCATGTGGCCCTGCTTTAAAGCGAGCAAGGCGAATCTTTGGGCCTTGAAGATCAACAAGAATGGCAACTGAGCGCCCGGCAGCTTTTGCAGCCTTGCGAACAGAATCAAGGCGCTCTTGATGCTGTTCATATGAGCCGTGAGAGAGATTTAACCGTGCCATATTCATTCCAGCGTCCCAGACAATTAGTGATTGTCCACGCCCTGCATCTCCTGCAACGAAAATACCTTCTTCGCTTGTTTCAAAATCAGCATTACGGGCAATGATTCCACGATCATCTAACTTTACTTCTAGCTGCGAAATGAGATCTGATTGCTCAGGGCCTGTGAAACCCAATGCAAGAAATACGAAATCTGCGCGAATCTCTTTATGTGATTTCTCTACTGGCTCAAACTTTCCATTTTCAAACTTTGTTTCAACAATACGAATTGCCCGCAAATTTCCATCGGCATCACCCAGAAACTCTTCCGTACTCACTGAGAACATTCGGTTATCTGTTTCTTCATGGGCACTTGAAACACGATAAATCATTGGATATGTAGGCCATGGCTGTGAATCTGGTCGCTCATCACTTGGTCGCGGCATAATCTCTAGTTGAGTAATAGATGCTGCGCCTTGGCGAATTGATGTTCCTAAGCAATCTGCTCCAGTATCACCACCACCCAGAATCACTACGTGCTTACCTGCAACATTAATGGGTGAAACCTCTATCTCACCCAGCGCCTGCTTATTACCCCAAGGCAAGAACTCCATGGCTTGGTAAACACCCTTAAATTCACGACCCGGAATTGGTAAGTCACGCCATTTAGTTGCACCGACTGCTAAAACAATTGCATCGTATTTCTTGCGAAGATCAGCGCCAGTTAATTCAACTCCGACATCAACACCGGCACGAAAACGTGTTCCCTCTTTTTCCATCTGCACTAAACGGCGATCAAGGATGTGTTTTTCCATTTTAAACTCTGGAATTCCATAGCGAAGAAGACCACCGATTTTATCGGCTCTCTCATAGACGGCCACAGTGTGACCAGCGCGTGTGAGTTGTTGGGCCGCCGCTAATCCTGCAGGTCCTGAACCAATCACAGCAACAGTCTTACCAGTGATGCGATCTGGAGCTAAAGGCTTAACTTCACCATTATCGAAAGCTTCTTCAATGGTGCGCAGCTCTACTTGCTTAATTGTCACCGCATCGCGATTGATTGCGACAACACATGCAGTCTCACATGGAGCTGGGCACAAACGTCCAGTGAACTCAGGAAAGTTATTTGTAGCATGCAGGCGATTAATCGCCTCAGTCTTATCCCCGCGCCAAATCAAGTCATTCCATTCAGGAATCAGGTTTCCGAGTGGGCAACCTGAATGACAGAAAGGAATACCGCAATCCATGCAACGCCCTGCTTGCTTTTGTAAGTGTTCAAAGCTTTGTGGTTCATATACTTCGCGCCAATCTTGAATGCGCACATCTACTGGACGGCGTGTTGGAGTTTCACGCTCAGTTGTCATAAAACCTTTTGGATCAGCCATTTGCAGCAACCTCCATCACCAATGCATCTACTGGCAAGCCTTCACGTGTTGCCCGTGCCATTGCATCTAGTACGCGCGCATAATCACGTGGCATAACTAGAGAGATTCTCTTGATTGCACTGTCCCAATCCTTAATGAGATCGCTAGCAACAACAGAACCAGTCTCTTCGGCAAAATCAGAAATCAAAGAACGTCGACTCTCTTTTTGTTCTTCTGGAACAGCCAGAATATCCACCATATCTGTATTCACATTTGCTGAATCAAGATCTAGAACAAAGGCTCGTCCTCCAGACATACCGGCAGCAAAGTTACGTCCTGTACGCCCGAGGACTACAACGCTTCCCCCGGTCATGTATTCACAACCGTGATCACCGATACCTTCAACAATTGCAGTAGCTCCTGAGTTTCTAACACAGAAACGCTCACCGACAACACCGCGAATCATGATCTGACCAGAAGTAGCACCGTAGCCAATAACATTTCCAGCAATAACATTTTCGAATGAGTTAAACGTAGACTTCTCATCTGGTCGAACAATGATGCGACCGCCTGAAATTCCCTTTCCCACGTAGTCATTAGAATCACCATAAAGGCGAATTGTTAAACCTCGTGGAATAAATGCGCCGAGTGATTGCCCAGCTGAGCCATGCAAAGTCACATCGATTGTGTCATCAGGTAGTCCTGCTCCCCCATGCTTGCGCGTGATTTCAGCGCCCAACATCGTCCCAACAGTTCTATTCACGTTTCGAACAGGAAGATCAATGCGTACTAATTCTTTGTTCGCTAGTGCAGCTTGCGAGAGTGAAATAAGTTGGTTATCTAGCGCAGCATCAAGTCCATGATCTTGCACTGAAGTATTGTGTAGCGGGCTGCTGACATCTGGTCGAGTGAGCAATGGCGAAAGATCAAGTCCACTTGCCTTCCAATGATCAACTGCACGCTTGGTATCTAAGTACTCAACATGGCCAACTGCTTCAAGCAGAGTTTTAAAGCCAAGGCTGGCCAGAATCTCTCTGACTTCTTCGGCGATATATTCAAAGAAAGTCTCAACGAATTCAGGCTTACCTGTGAAGCGCTTACGCAACTCTGGGTTCTGAGTTGCAACACCAACTGGGCATGTGTCCAAATGACATACACGCATCATGATGCAACCAGAGACAACAAGTGGCGCGGTAGCAAAACCAAACTCTTCTGCGCCAAGGAGCGCAGCAATAACAACATCTCGACCTGTCTTTAATTGACCATCAGTTTGAACAACGATGCGATCACGTAAATTGTTAAGAAGGAGTGTCTGCTGGGTTTCAGCTAAGCCAAGTTCCCATGGAGCACCTGCATGCTTGAGTGAAGTCAGCGGTGATGCACCAGTTCCACCATCATGGCCAGAGATCAGAACAACATCAGCATGTGCCTTACTCACACCAGCTGCAACTGTTCCGACACCCACTTCAGCCACAAGTTTGACGTGAACACGTGCATTCTTATTAGCATTCTTTAAATCATGAATGAGCTGTGCAAGATCTTCAATTGAATAAATATCGTGGTGAGGAGGAGGTGAAATAAGACCTACGCCAGGGGTTGAATAGCGGACCTTTGCCACCCATGGATACACCTTGTTACCTGGAAGTTGACCACCTTCACCTGGCTTTGCACCTTGTGCAATTTTAATTTGAATGTCATCTGAGTTCACTAAATAATCACTTGTAACCCCAAAGCGGCCCGATGCAACCTGCTTGATCGCAGAACGCTTTGAATCTCCATTAGCCATCTTTAGATAGCGCTCTGGATCTTCGCCACCTTCACCCGTATTTGATTTACCACCTAAACGGTTCATAGCAACTGCCAAAGTTTCATGGGCCTCTTGAGAAATCGAGCCATATGACATCGCACCAGTTGAAAAGCGCTTAATAATCTCTGATGCAGATTCCACTTCATCTATTGAAATGGCAGGACGCACACCCTCATTGAAACCAAAGAGTCCGCGCAATGTCATCAACCGTGTGCTCTGATCGTTTACTCGATCGGTATAGCGCTTGAAAACGTCATATCGCTTATTGCGAGTGGAGTGCTGCAATGTAAAGACTGTCTCTGGATCAAATAAATGCGGTTCACCTTCACGGCGCCACTGATATTCCCCACCGATCGGCAATCTCTTAGTTCCAGGAATTGCCCCTCCTGGCGGATATGCAATGTGGTGACGGGCAATTGTCTCCTGGGCAATGACATCTAAATTGACTCCACCTAAGCGAGATGTTGTGCCAACAAAATACTCATCTACTAACTCTTGACTCAAACCAATAGCTTCAAATACTTGAGCTCCTGTGTATGAAGCAATGGTGCTAATGCCCATCTTGGACATCACTTTGAGAACGCCTTTGCCTAAAGACTTAATTAAGTTGCGCACAGCCTTCTCAGGTGTAATTCCTGTAATTACTCCCTGCAGAACTAAATCTTCAGCTGTCTCCATAGCTAAATATGGATTAACAGCTGCTGCTCCATATCCGATTAAGAGAGCAATGTGGTGCACTTCTCTCACATCGCCAGCTTCAATAACAAGTCCCACCTTGGTACGAGTCTTCTCTCGAATTAAATGGTGGTGAACAGCAGAAGTTAATAAAAGTGATGGAATGGGTGCTTCTTCAGCATCTGCATCACGATCTGACAGAACGATGATATGCGCACCATCATTAATGGCCTGTGAAACCTCAGCTTTAATCCCTTCAATGCGCTCACGAAGTGAGTCACCACCATCTGCAACAAAGAACAACCCACGAATCACATGGGCACTTAAGCCTGGGTATTCACCATCAGCGTTAACGTGAATAATCTTTGCTAACTCATCATTATCAATAACAGGAAAAGCCAATGAGATTTGGCGACAGCTACTTGGTCCTGGATCCAATAAATTGTGCTCTGGCCCCATTGAAGTTCCAAGGCTTGTAACCAACTCTTCACGAATGGCATCTAGAGGCGGATTAGTGACCTGTGCAAAAAGTTGAGAGAAATAGTCAAAGATTAAACGTGGCTTATCGGAAAGGGCTGCAATTGGAGTGTCTGTTCCCATTGAACCTAGAGCTTCTAATCCATTTTTTGCCATCGGTGTAATAAGAATGCGAACTTCTTCTTCGGTGTAACCAAATGCTCGCTGACGGCGCAACACTGATGAGTGAGGGTAAATAATATGTTCGCGCGAAGGTAGATCACTTAACTTGACCATCCCGTCTTGGATCCAGTCTCCGTAAGGAGAAGAGTCAGCTAATTGATCTTTGATTTCAGAATCTTCAATAATACGTCCAGCTTCAATATCTACTAAGAACATCTTGCCAGGCTGTAAGCGTCCCTTTCGTACAATGTTTTCAGCAGGAATCTCCAGAACGCCAACTTCAGATGCAAGTACAACAAGTCCATCATTTGTTACCCAAAAACGTGATGGGCGCAAACCATTTCGGTCAAGAACTGCGCCAACTTGATGTCCATCGGTAAATGTCACACATGCAGGACCATCCCATGGCTCCATCAAGGATGCGTGGAATGCATAGAAATCACGGCGATTCTGCGGCATCGTTTCATGATTTTCCCACGCTTCAGGAATCATCATTAAAACTGCATGGGGCAAGGAACGACCGCCCAAATAGAGCAGCTCTAGAACTTCGTCAAAGGAAGCCGAGTCACTACCTGACATTTCAACAATCGGGAATAGACGCTTGAGATCTCCTGGAATTAAATCACTTTCAAGTAAAGACTCGCGTGCACGCATCCAGTTTCGGTTTCCCTTAACAGTATTGATTTCACCGTTGTGGGCAATAAAGCGATAAGGGTGCGCTAGTGGCCAAGAAGGAAAAGTGTTAGTTGAAAAGCGTGAGTGGACGAGTGCAAGTGGTGAAATAACTCGCTCATCAGAGAGATCTGGGAAAAACTCTTCTAGTTGTCCAGTTGTAAGCATGCCCTTGTAAACAATTGTTTGGGATGAGAGAGAAGGGAAATACACTTTTAGACCATGTTCGGCGCGTTTGCGCAAACAGAATGCTATTCGATCTAGAGCTAAGCCTGATTCCCCATTGGCTCCTGAAAGAAAAATCTGTTGAAAATTTGGCATGACTGACAGTGCTGTTTTGCCAAGTGATTTTGAGTTAATTGGTAGCTCGCGCCATCCTAAGACTTTCAATCCTTCTTCTGCTGCAATCTTCTCTATTGCAGCTTTAACATCGACACCCTTTTCAACAAATGCAATGCCAGATGCATAGGAGCCAGCTGACGGTAAATCAAAAGCAGTTACTTCCTGATAAAACTTATCTGGAATACGAATAAGAATTCCTGCACCATCACCACTATCTGGTTCTGCTCCAGAAGCACCGCGGTGCTCTAAGTTGCGAAGTGCGGTGAGAGCTTTTTCAACAATCTCATGTGTTGCTACTTTATTAAGCGTTGCCACCATCGCCACACCGCAGGCATCA
Organism: Actinomycetota bacterium; assembly: GCA_947487595.1. GTDB lineage: Bacteria > Actinomycetota > Actinomycetes > Nanopelagicales > Nanopelagicaceae > Planktophila. Next base: position 41,605 of record CANKXJ010000002.1, on the reverse strand, counting down.
TGTTCTTGCGCAGGGTCATAGAGACCTTGTGCATGCGGATAATTGGAAGGCAAAGCCACGGTGTCAGAGCTCCTGTTGTCGAAAACGATGTGAGGGACAACCTTGGCCCTGTGTTACTGGTAAAGGGTAGCAAGAAATGCGCTAATTTCCACAGCAGCTAAATCCCAGAGATATTGGCAACCATTCCTATTGCTGCGGTGATGAGCATGCCCAAACAGCCTCCGATGATCACTCGGATGGTTGGGATCAAGAGCTTGGATCCCGCGGTCCTGGCGCTGAGTATTCCGGTAAGAAATAAGCCGACGAGTGTGAAGGCAACAATGCTCCATGCTTGAGCACCGATAGCTGGTGCAAAGGCTCCCAAGAGTGGGATAAATCCTCCTGCTGTAAAACTTAGAGCAGATGCAACTGCTGCCTGAATTGGGCGGGCCTTTGTGTGGGGATATTGACCTAACTCATCACGCAAGTGCGCAGCAAGTGGATCTTTTTTATGCATCTCTTGTGCAACAGTTAACGCAAGTTCAGGTGAAAGACCTCGAGCGATGTAAATGTGTTGGAGCTCTAAAAGTTCTCCCTCAGGATCTGCAGCAAGATGTTCAATTTCTAATTTACGATCCGATTCTTCAATATCGTTTTGAGAACGAACAGAAACATATTCTCCTACTGCCATAGACATTGCACCTGCAGAAATTCCCGCAAGCCCTACCGTCAAAAGGAGATCAGTTTTACCGGCCGCAGCAACACCAATCATCAAAGATGCTGTTGAGACTAAGCCATCATTTGCACCAAGAACTGCAGCACGCAACCAACCTGCACGATGAGTGCGGTGGTGAAGATTGCGTTGGTATACCTCTTCTAGTGCCATAGCGATGAGCCTACCTGAAAGTCAATCGACTTTGCGCGACTGCATGCGAAACATCACGGCCCCACCCACAACAACAATCAAACTGACCCATATATTTAGGCGCAGGCCTGCAATTGTGTGAGCAAAATCAATACGGATAGATTCAATTATTAATCGGCCCAATGAATACACCATTACATAGAGGGAAAAGATCTGCCCCGGTGCTAAGCGCTTTCCTAATCTGATAAGCACAAAGGCCAAACCTGCACACCATATCGCTTCATAGAGAAATGTTGGGTGAAAGGTTTCAAATGCAGAGTAGCCCGTTGGTCGATATTGCGCTGGGACTTCTAACGCCCACGGCGCATTTAATGGTCGCCCAAATAGTTCAATATTGAACCAGTTACCAAATCTGCCAATTGCTTGGGCAAATAAAATCCCAGGAGCTAGCGCATCCAAAAAGTGAGCAAAATTTGGCAATTGCGTGCGCTTAGCTAATTGGCGATACCTCCACCATGCACCGATGACACCAAGTGAAATTGCCCCCCAAATACCCAAACCACCCTCCCAGATTTTGAAAACATCAACTGGGTTTCCTCCAGAACCAAAATATGCATCTGGTGAGGTGATCACGTGATAAATGCGCCCACCAATTATTCCTACAGGAACGGCAGTGATAGCAACCTCTGAAACAACTGACTTAGCTTCCGGTGCGTGAGCACGAAAGCGCTTATCCCCCAACCAAATGGCAATGGCAATACCAGTAATTATGCATAAGGCGTAGAGATGAACAGTAAATGGGCCCAACTCCAAGGATGAAACTGTTGGTGATGGAATTGAGCGAATCAAGGCTTAGCTTGCTTCGAACGCTGCGGCGAACTCTTCAAGTATGAATCCATTATTCTTACGTTCCCACAACTTACCGTTGAAGAACACGGTTGGAGTTCCTTGAACGTTGTATTTAGCCATCGACTCATAAGCAGCTTTCACTTTATCTAGCTTTGAACCTTTGGTTACACAATCAATGAAACTCTGGGAAGTAAGACCTGCATAACTACCAATTTTGATTAAATTTTCTGTTGAATAGAAGCCTGAATTTTCAAGCACTGGCTGCACCAAATACATAGCCTTATGGAAGTCAAGATAACGAGCCTCATCAGCTGCGCAGTAAGCAGCATTTGAAGCAGAAACTGATTCATTGCCTAAGAAAGAGAGAACGTGATAAACGACATTAGCCTTTTTAGCGCGCACTAAATCATCAATAAACTCACCATTGGCCTGCTCAAAGGTATTACAGACTGGACACTGTGGGTCTTCCCAAATATCAATAGTTTTTGCTGCACCGTTGTTAAATGTAATGCCAGCACCATTAGCGTCATCAACTGTTGAAGTAACTGTTGGTCCAACTTTAAAATCGTTCAAGATCGCAAATGACTCATTGGCTTTACTCTTTTCACCAACAACGCTGAAAATAGCCCCTGATGCAACAACCAGGGTGACCATTCCTATTACTAACCATCGTGTGAAGTTATCTCCGCCAGATGCTTTAGTTGCCTTAGCCTGCTTTGCCATTTACTGCTCCTCGATATTGTGAAGTGGTTTTTCAATGCTCAAACGTCCATAGGGGAAAAAGTATAGATAAGTACCGCACAAAGCCAAACCTAAATCGCGCAGAATCTCCTTGAGATAGGCGCTATGTGCCTCGGCAGCTTTACTTGGATCAACTTCGCCTCCCCCGCCAAAGCATCCGCAGTCAATGAGGATGCCGCGGGCCCACACCGAGATAATTGCGGCGATAAAAACAATCATTATGGCAGTGCCCACTACTGCAGCCAATCGTGTGGTGAGACCAATAATAAGAAGAATTCCAAGAGCAATCTCTAGCCACGGTAATGCGTAGCCCATGAGGTGCGCCAGATTTGTTGGCAAGATTTTATAGGCAGCAACTGCACTAGCTGACTCAGAGGGTTTGAAAGCTTTTAAACCCCCCGCTACTAACAACACTCCGCCAAGAAGAATGCGACAAAGCAGCGTAATAAAGGGTTGGTATTTCTTATGCAAAGTACTCATCGGCCTTCACGCACTCCTAACGCCAACTCTTTTGCTAATGCTGAAATCAAATCTAGGCCTTCTTGCTCAGATTTGGCATTTAAAAGCAGTTTAATAAAAGCAGAACCAACAATGACACCATCAGCATAGGCGGCAACTTGCTTTGCCTGTTCACGTGTTGAAACACCCAAACCAACTGAGACTGGCAGCGCAGTTGTCTTTTTCACCCTTGCAACTAGCGCACTAGCATCAACTGAAACATTAGTTCTTGCTCCCGTTACTCCCATGACAGATGCTGCATAAACAAAGCCACCTGTTTTAGAAGTTACTTGAGTCAAGCGAGCATCTGAAGTACTTGGTGCAACAACATAAATCGGATTGATCCCGGAGTTTCCAACTGCCTCTAACCAGCGTCCGGATTCTTCGATTGTGAGATCTGGTGTAATAACCCCAGAGCCACCATTGTCTGCAATGGACTGTGCAAACTCTTTCACACCATATTTTTCAATCGGATTCCAATAAGTCATAACAACTGCTGCGACACCGGTTGCACTTGCCACCTTTAGTGCGGAAAAAACATCTGCAGCATTTGTCCCACCTTTGATGGAAATCTCTGCTGCTTCTTGAATAGTTGGGCCATCCATAATCGGATCACTGTAGGGATATCCAATTTCAATTGCGTCAACGCCAGCGTCAGCCAAGGCTTTGATTGCTTTTTCACAACCTGACTTGGAAGGAAATCCCGCTGGAATATATGCAATTAGTGCGGCTCTATTTTCTGCACGAGTTTTTTCAAAGACTACATCTAAAGCCGTGCTCACAACGGAATTCCGAAATAATCTGCAGCTGTCTGAACATCCTTATCCCCACGGCCAGATAGGTTAATGAGCAGAGTCGCATCAGGACCTAACTCATTTCCAATCACTAATGCACCAGCTAAGGCATGAGCAGTTTCAATCGCTGGAATTATTCCTTCAGTCCGAGAAAAGAGAGAGAACGCGGCCATGGCAGCATCATCATTAACCGCGCGATACTCGGCACGACCAATGTCATGCAAGTATGCATGCTCTGGACCAACGCCTGGATAATCTAAACCGGCAGAGATTGAATGAGATTCAACGGTTTGGCCGTTTTCATCTTGCAAAACATAAGAACGAGTCCCGTGCAAAACACCCTCTGAACCACCGCTAATTGTTGCTGCATGGCGACCAGTTTCAATTCCATCGCCTCCTGCTTCTAATCCAATCAAGCGCACACCAGCATCTGGAATGAATGCATGGAAAATTCCTATTGCGTTGGATCCTCCCCCAACACATGCAAGAACAGCATCAGGTAATCTCCCAGTCAACGCTAAAACCTGCTCGCGGGATTCTTCACCAATAATTTTGTGGAAATCGCGCACCATCGTTGGAAATGGGTGTGGTCCAGCAACGGTGCCCAACATATAATGTGTTGTTGCTACATTTGTTACCCAATCGCGCATTGCTTCATTGATGGCATCTTTTAACGTGCGAGAACCTGATGTCACCGGAAATACTTCAGCACCTAACAATTTCATTCGGGCAACATTGAGTGCTTGACGGCGCGTGTCTTCTTCGCCCATGTAAACAACACACTCAAGTCCCATTAATGCCGCAGCCGTTGCCGCAGCAACACCATGTTGTCCTGCACCGGTTTCAGCGATGATGCGCTTCTTGCCCATTTTCTTTGTAAGTAAAGCTTGACCTAAAACATTATTAATCTTGTGACTACCGGTGTGGTTAAGATCCTCGCGCTTGAGCAAAATTCTTGCTCCGCCAGCATGTTCAGAAAATCTCTTAGCTTCTGTGATGATGCTTGGACGTCCTGTATACGTGCGGTGAAGTTCGGCAAGCTCTGCTTGAAAAACTGGATCGGTCTTTGCAGCATTGTGGGCTGCTTCTAACTCATCCAAAGCTCCAATAAGTGCTTCAGGCACAAAGCGTCCACCGTATTGGCCAAAATGGCCAAGAACATCACTCAACTGGTTTGTCATGAGCCAATCCTATCCTCGCCTAGAAGTTCACGCATCGCCAACTCTGGATTGGAAGATTTAACCAAGGCCTCACCCACCAAAATTGCGCTAGCGCCATTACTTTGCGCAAACTCCACCTCGGCCCGTGTAGAGATCCCGGACTCTGCGACGCGCACCACATCAGTTGGAATAAGTGGGAGTAGCTCGGCAAATGCGCCAGCATCAACATCTAATGTTTTTAGATTACGAGAATTGACACCAACAATACGTGGTGAAATATCTAATGCTCTTTCAAGTTCATCATGGGTATGCACTTCGACAAGTGAGCGCATGCCTAAGCCTTCAGCCAGTTGATGAAAATCAATAAGCTGTGACTTACTTAATGCTGCAACTATCAGAAGCACAACATCAGCACCATGAGCACGTGCTTCAAAGAATTGATACTCGTCAACCATAAAATCTTTACGCAATATCGGAATGCTTACCCGCGAACGAACAGCATCTAAATCAGCAAGTGATCCACCAAAGCGACGTCTTTCAGTTAAAACACTGATGACACTGGCTCCAGCGCTTTCATACTTCTCAGCTAAACTTGCAGGATCTGCAATTGTGGCAAGTGCTCCCTTACTAGGCGAAGAGCGCTTAACTTCAGCAATCACTGAGAGCTCATTCCTGAGCAATGTATCTAAAGGATCCCGCACTGGCGCTGCTTTATCCATCGCCTCTTGCAGTTGAGCTAATGGTTTTCTGCGAGCTACTAAATCCTCGCGCACCCCTTCAATGATTGAATCAAGAACGCTCATTTTTTATCCTGCTCAGTTGGATCAATACCCTCATCAAGTGCACTCCACGTATTTAGCACACGGGGTTTTCTCTCATAGCGTGAAGAAAGTTTGAACTTCTTACCTATAAGAAGAACAATCGCATAAACAACAAGGATGCTCACGCCAATGGCTATTGACTGCTCCATTAGTGCTTTCGCAATCTATTTGCAGAATCAACTGCCATTAAGACCGCCGCTGCCTTATTTCTACACTCTTGATTTTCTGACTCTGCATCAGAATCTGCAACGATTCCAGCACCCGCTTGCACATATGCAACGCCATCATGAATAAGGGCGGTTCTAATCGCAATACATGTGTCGATGTTTCCTGTGAAATCTAGATAGCCAACAATGCCTCCATAGACGCCACGGCGCGTTGGTTCGAGTTTTTCAATAATCTCCATAGCCCGAGGCTTAGGCGCTCCAGATAAAGTTCCAGCAGGAAAGACTGCAAAGAGTGCATCTACTGGAGTTGAGTTGGCTCCTAAGGTGCCAGTAACCGTTGAAACGATATGCATCACATGTGAATATCTTTCAATGTGCATGAAATCAATAACTTCCACTGATCCTGGAGCACACACCCGTCCAAGATCATTTCTGCCTAAATCAACCAGCATTAAATGCTCTGCACGCTCTTTTGGATCTGCCAAGAGTTCTTCACCTAGTCGGTGATCTTCTTCTGGCGATGCAGAACGTTTTCTAGTGCCGGCGATGGGATGAATCATCACTTCACGTTGATTAACTTTCACTAACGCTTCAGGACTTGATCCCACAATTGTGATTCCCTCATTGAAACGGAAGAGATACATATACGGACTTGGATTATTAAGGCGCAGCATGCGATAAACATCGATTGCATCGGCAGAACATGGCATTGAAAAACGTTGGGAAAGAACTATCTGGAAAGCTTCACCAGCTAGAATCTCCTCTTTCGCAATAGCAATCTTGGCTTTAAACTCATCAGCGCTCATGTTGGCATCAAAGGTTGGTGAATCATGTGAATGAATCTGGACAATATCTCCATCAAGTGGCGCAGCTAAGTCTGCCTGCATACGATCTAATCGCTCATTACATGCGCTGAAAGCTTCATCAATACGATCATCACTACCATCCCAGTTAATGGCATTGGCAATTAAAGTAATAGTTCCATCACTGTGATCTAGGACAGCTAAATCACTGGTCAACATAAAACTTAACTCTGGAAGTGGCAAATCTTTTTTTGAAAGGCTCGGGAGTCTTTCCAAACGACGCACAACGTCATAACCCATAAAACCAACTAAGCCACCCGTTAGAGGAGGCAATCCTGCAATGGTCGGTGATTTCAAATGTGCCGCCGAAAGACGCAGCGCTTCAAGTGGATCAATTCCACTCGGTGCACCAGCAGGTGCTGTGCCCTGCCAGTAAGCCTTTCCATCTTTTTCACTCAGCGTTGCTTCACTTCGCACACCAATAAATGAATATCTCGACCATGCACCACCATGTTCAGCAGATTCCAATAAAAAGGTATTGGCAGCGTTCTTGGCTAACTTTCTATAGACGCCCAATGGTGTTTCACCATCTGCAAGCAGGCGCCTTGAAACTGGAATTACATTTGAAATCTTGGCATAAGCACGAAATTCATCAAGGTTCATTCTTATTTACCCAGCCTTAACGGTCTGTGAAAACAGGTTTGTTCACCCGTATGGCAGGCAACTCCAGTTTGTTGCACGCTGATAAGTAATGCATCGCCATCGCAATCCAAAGAAACAGAGATTACTTTTTGGAAGTGGCCTGAGGTCGCACCTTTCACCCACAGCTCGTTTCGAGAGCGTGACCAGTAGGTAGCTTTGCCGGTGCTAAGAGTGAGCGCTAATGACTCAGAGTTCATATAAGCAAGCATCAAAACTTCATGGGAAGTTGAATCTTGCACAACGGCAGGAATGAGCGTTGTCGAATCTTTAAGCATCGCCGTAATTGCTGGATCAAGAGCGCTCATAGGTTAATTCTGCCTTACCTAACGGCCACGGCGCGCACGGGATAATTGTGCGAATCAAGGTATGACTTCACATCTCCAATACGGTGAATTCCGAAGTGGAACACGCTGGCTGCGAGTAGCGCATCTGCGCCAGCATCCAGGGCTGCACTAAAATCTGTCAAAGTTCCAGCGCCTCCACTGGCAATCAATGGCACCTTTGAAACTGAACGCATAGCTGTAATCATTCCGATGTCATAACCAGCACGGGTTCCATCTGCATCCATTGAGTTAAGAAGAATTTCGCCCACACCCAGTGCGCATGCTTTCTCAACCCACTCAATTGCATCGATACCTGTGCCCTCTCGGCCACCATGAGTTGTTACTTCAAAACCAGAATCTGTCCGAGCACGACGAGCATCAACTGAGAGAACAAGTACTTGGGAACCAAAGCGATCTGTGATTTCAGCAATTAACTCTGGGCGTGCAATTGCTGCAGTATTGATTGAAACTTTGTCAGCACCAGCTCGAAGTAAGCGATCGACATCGGCAACATTTCTAATTCCTCCACCAACGGTGAGTGGAATAAATACTTGCTCAGCCGTGCGGCGCACAACATCTAGAGTTGTCTCACGCCCATCGACACTTGCTGAGATATCAAGAAAAGTTAACTCATCGGCACCTTCTGCTCCATAAAGAGCAGCCATTTCAACTGGATCCCCTGCATCAACTAGGTTTGTGAAGTTAACACCCTTAACCACGCGTCCATCAGTGACATCTAGGCAGGCAATGATGCGAACTGAAAGTGTCATCGTCCTGTAACCCTCAAAGCTTCTTGCAAGGTAAAGGCACCGGCGTATAAAGCTTTACCAACGATTGCGCCTTCAACACCTATCGCATTGAGATCACACAAAGCTTGAATATCGACCAAAGAAGAAATCCCACCGCTAGCCACAACTGGTTTGGTAGTTGCTGCACACACAGATTTGAGTAGTTCTAAATTTGGGCCAGCAAGGGTGCCATCTTTTGTCACATCAGTGACTACATAGCGAACACAACCATCTTTATCTAACCGTGAAAGCGTTTCAAAGAGATCTCCGCCCTCTTTGGTCCATCCACGTGCAGCAAGAACATGACCGCGCACATCAAGTCCAACAGCAATACGATCTCCGAATTCACCAATGACTCGCGCAGTCCATTCAGGATCCTCTAGCGCTGCAGTTCCAAGATTTACTCGTGCACACCCTGTTGCAAGTGCTCTGCGCAAAGATTCATCATCTCTAATGCCACCAGAGAGCTCCACCTTTATATCTAAGGCTCTAACAACCTCTGCTAATAACGCTGCGTTGCTACCACGACCAAAAGCAGCATCTAGATCAACTAAGTGCAACCACTCGGCGCCTGCTGCTTGAAACTCAAGTGCAACTTCTAACGGGGCTCCATAAATACTCTCTTTAGAAAGTTCTCCTTGCACTAAGCGCACAGCACGTCCATCTTTCACATCAACTGCAGGTAGAAGCTCTAAGTAACTCATAGAGCCTTCACCCAATTCTTTATTAGCGCTAATCCAGCATCCCCTGATTTCTCTGGATGAAATTGCGTTGCCGAAACATAGCCATCTTCAACTGCAGCTAAAAACTTTTCACCATGAACACTCCACCCCTGCATTTTCCCCACCGATTTCTTGGCTGCATATGAGTGAACAAAATAAAATGATTCCCCTGCAACACCTTTAAATAGCGTGGAGTTCGGATCACTCTCAACGCTATTCCAGCCCATGTGAGGAAGTATCGGTGCATTAAGGCGAGAAACTTCACCTTCCCACACTCCAACTCCAGCATGATTCCCATTTTCACCATGCTCACTGCCCTCTTGAAAAAGAATCTGCATACCAATACAAATTCCTAAGATCGGTCTTTCATTAGAAATTCGTTCACGGATAATGGCCGCACCATCAACAGTTCGTAATCCCTGCATACAAGCAGCAAAAGCACCGACACCTGGAACAACTAGGCCATCAGCTTCTAGTGCTACGGCGCGATCTGCCGTGACAACGACATCGACACCAGAGGTAGCAAATGCTCTTTGCGCCGAACGTAAGTTGCCTGAACCATAATCAAGAATTGCGATCAAAGAGAGCCTTTAGTCGACGGGATACCTGCAACTCTTCCATCAAGTGAAACTGCATCGCGCAGTGCACGGGCAACTGCTTTGAATTGTGCTTCGAAAACATGGTGTGCATTTCTTCCTTCTAGCACACGAATATGCAAAGCAATGTGGGCTTCGGCAACTATTGATTCCCAAATATGTTTTCCAAGTGTTGTATCAAAGGTTCCGATGAGTTCAACAATCTCTGGCTGGCGGTGAACTAGATATGGACGACCAGAGAGATCGACAGCTGCTTGAACTAAAACCTCATCAAGTGGAACCATGGAATCACCGAAGCGACGAATGCCAGCCTTATCTCCTAACGCCTCACGTAGAGCTTGGCCAAATGCTAGTGATGTGTCTTCAACGCTGTGGTGAGAATCAACCTCAACATCACCTGTTGTCTTGATCGTGAGATTAAAGCCAGAGTGCTTACCTAGCTGGGACATCATGTGGTCAAAAAATGGCACACCCGTTGAAACGTCAATCACGCCCTGTCCATCTAAATTAAGTTCAACTAAAACATGTGACTCTTTAGTTTCTCTTTCGACTCGTGCTGTTCTCATGATGGCCTCTCCTTAGATGAGTTCTTTTAATGCAGAAATAAATAATGTATTTTCGGCTTCATTGCCAACAGTTACGCGCAAATACCCTGGTAGGCCGACATCTCGAATTAGGACGCCTTGACCTAGTAATTCATCCCAAAGTTTAGGGGCATCGACGCTAAATCCTGTAAATAGGATGAAGTTTGCGCTGCTGGGCACAGTCGCAAGGCCCAATGCATGTAGTTGGGCAGTCAATGACTCCCGAGCTTGTATTAACTCAGAGACATATCCCAGTAGTTCATCTTTAAAATCAATAGCAACCGATGCCGCTGCTTGAGTCAGCGCACTTAAGTGATACGGCAATCTCACCAGCATCATGGCATCTTTGACCGAACTATCACTGACCAAATAACCCAATCGCGCCCCTGCAAATGCAAATGCCTTGCTCATGGTGCGAATCACAACAACATGAGGATTATTAGCAATAAGCGTTACTGCAGATTGCTCTGAAGAGAACTCAGCATAAGCCTCATCAACGATTAGTAGCCCGCCTACTTGGGCCACAGCGTCAGCAAGTAACTTAATTTGCGAGATCGAAACTGAGCCACCAGTTGGATTATTTGGTGTGGTAATAAAAGTGAGTACTGGCTTTGTTTCGGCGATCTGCTTGGTTGCCATTTCAACATTGAGGGAGAAATCTGCATTTCGTCTTCCATCAATCCAGGTAGTCCCACACACCTTTGCAATCAGTGGGTGCATTGAATATGAGGGTGTAAAGCCAAGTGCACTACCCTGCCCAAAAGCTAAAAAGATAGATTGAATAATTTCATTACTGCCATTAGCTGCCCAGATATTATCGAGCGTGAACTTCATTTGAGAAGTTGAATTGATATACCCGGCTAACTTGCTGCGAAGTTCATTGGCATCACGATCGGGGTAACGATTCAGCTTGGCTGCAACACCCAACACAGCTTCAGCAATCGCTTTCTGCAGAGCAGGTGAAGGTGAATATGGATTTTCATTAGTGTTAAGTGATGCCTGTGCAGGAATTTGTGGGGCACCATATGGCGTAAGCGGAGTTAACTCCTTACGCAGTGGCAACCAAGTTGGCCAACTCATTTATGAATTTTCCAATCTGATAGTCATAGCTTGTCCGTGGGCAGGTAGGTCTTCAGAATTTGCTAAGGTCACAACGGTTGGAACTAAGTCAGTGAAAGCTTTTTCGCTATATTCAATAAAGTGCAGACCACGCAGAAATGTCTGAACTGATAAGCCACTTGAATGACAAGCACATCCACCAGTAGGCAATACGTGATTAGAGCCCGCTGAATAATCTCCTAAAGAGACTGGTGAGAAGCGACCGATAAATACTGCTCCGGCATTTCTAATCTGTGAAGCATCTTCTCGTGCATTCTTGGTCTGGATTTCTAAATGTTCTGCGGCATAGGCATTAACAACATCAATCCCTTGCTTTATGTCATCAACTAAGACAATTGCTGACTGAACTCCAGACAAGGCTGAAGTAATACGATCTCTGTGTTTTGTCTTATCTACTTGTATTTTCAATTCGGCCTCAACGTCTTTGGCTAGCTCAATTGAATCTGTTACCAAAATAGCCGCAGCGATTACATCGTGCTCAGCTTGGCTAATTAAATCTGCAGCAACATCGCTTGCTCGCCCGGAAGAATCTGCAAGAATTGCTATCTCGGTTGGTCCAGCCTCTGAGTCAATTCCAATTACCCCCCGTAGGGCTCGCTTAGCTGCAGCAACATAGATATTGCCCGGTCCAGTAACAAGATCACTCTTCTCACACAAACCTTCAACACCATAAGCAAACATTGCAATCGCCTGGGCTCCCCCAACGGCATATACCTCAGTAATACCAAGAAGTGCGCATGTGGCCAAAATAGTTGGGTGAGGTAATCCTGCAAACTCTTTTTGAGGCGGTGAGGCAACAGCTATTGATGAAACTTTTGCGATTTGAGCGGGCACAACATTCATCACAACGCTGCTTGGATAAACCGCACGACCGCCTGGAACATATAGGCCCACACGATCAACTGGAATCCACTTCTCAGTAACACTTCCACCATCAACAACAGTGGTGGTCTTATCTACTCTTACCTGATCATTATGAACTTTTCTCACTCGCTCAATAGAAATCTCGAGCGCAGTTCGAATTACAGGATCTAATGATGCTAAGGCCGAATCTAAAGCCTTCTGTGGCACACGAATGGAGACTGGAGTAACCCCATCAAATTCTTGGGCCAACTTAATGAGTTCACTTTCACCACCGGTTTTTACGCGGTGTAAAATTGGCTCAACCAAGGCCATAGCTTGGGCAACATCTAAGAGCGCACGCGGAAGTTCGGTGTTGTATCCAGCCTTATTGAGGGCTTTGCCACGAAGATCAACTGTGCGAATCACATGCCAATTGTAACGGCTGTGCTCTGCACGATGGACTTGGATTTAAACCAGGCAGTTAGGCCCAAGAATTGATTTCAAATCTGCGCTCAATGATGGAGAAGCTGTGACCGATGCATCAATCTTCATAACGGTGCTGCTTCCATTTTCGCCCAAGGAAAGATGAACTTCTCGCTTTCCAGGATGTGAACGCAGGATTTCCTTAATGCGATCAACCACAGGTGGTGTGCATTGAGACATTGGAATTGAAATTACTAAAGGACCAGTTGGGCCTGCTGAAATATCTGGCATCGACATTTCAAGGGCAGTAAATCGCAGATTCTCTTCACGGCGATCAACGCGACCACGAACGGTCACTATTCGATCCTCAGTTAATGACATTGAATATTGATTGTAGGTATTTGAGAAGAAGAGAACTTCAAGGGATCCTTCAAGATCTTCAATCGTCACAACGGCCCAAGAAGCACCTTGCCTTGAAACTTTTCGAGTAACGCTGGTAATTAAGCCTCCGATAGTGACAACGGATTCATGTTGAGCGCCTTCATCAACTAGTTCGCTGATAGACATGTCTGTGTTTGCTCGAAGCACATGTTCAACCCCTAAGAGTGGATGATCAGAAACATATAGTCCTAACATCTCACGCTCATAACTGAGCAACATCGCCTTATCCCACTCACCTGTTGGGATCTCTATGTCCAAACCTGAAACTTCTGTAATAGCTTCCCCGCCAAATAAATCAAACTGACCGATAGCCTCGGCTCGCTTGCTCTCAATTACTGAATCAATTGCTTCAAGGTGAACAGCAATCAAACCTTTACGAGTTGATCCTAGAGAGCCAAATGCTCCAGCTTTAATCAAAGATTCAATCGTTTTCTTATTACACACTTGTGCATCAACTTTTGCCAAGAAATCACCAAATGAAGCGAAACGCCCTTTACTCTCACGCGCTGCTTTAATGGATGCAACGACTCCTTCACCAACATTTCTAATCGCTGCAAGACCAAAGCGAATATCTTTCCCACGCGGGGTGTATTCACCATTTGATTCATTGACATCAGGTGGCAACACATTGATACCCATGCGGCGGCACTCACTCAAATACAGAGCTGATTTATCTTTATCGTCTCTAACACTAGTTAAAAGTGCAGCCATGTATTCAGTTGGATAATTAGTTTTTAGATAAGCGGTCCAATATGAAACGACGCCATAGCCTGCAGAGTGAGCGCGGTTGAAAGCGTAATCAGAGAATGGAATAAGAACGTCCCATAAGCGTTTGATTGCCGTAGTTGAAAAACCATTAGCCTTCATCCCCGCTTCAAAAGGAATGTATTCCTTATCCAAAATATCTTTGTTCTTCTTACCCATCGCCTTACGCAATAGATCTGCGCGCCCCAGAGAGAAACCAGCAACCTTTTGGGCAATTGCCATTACTTGTTCCTGATAAACAATCAGACCATATGTGTCACCAAGAATCTCTTGCAATGGTTGTGAAAGTTCTTGGTGAATAGGTTCAACTGGCTTGCGCTTATTTTTGCGATCGGCGTAGTTGTTATGTGCATTCTCACCCATTGGACCTGGACGATAGAGAGCAATAACAGCTGAGATATCTTCAAATGAATCAGGCGACATGGATTTAAGCAAAGCTCGCATTGGCCCACCATCGAGTTGGAAGACGCCGAGCGTGTCACCTCGAGAGAGTAGCTCATATGTCTTTTTATCATCGAGTTTTAAATCCTCTAATACAACATCAATATTTTGATTCTCTTTTATATTTAATAAGGCATCATCTAAAACAGAGAGATTTCGAAGACCCAAGAAGTCCATCTTGAGTAAGCCAATAGATTCACATGCACCCATATCGAACTGCGTAATGATGGCACCATCTGCTTCACGGCGGTGGATAGGAATAATATCGAGCAATGGTTCGCGAGAGAGAATAACTCCAGCTGCGTGAACACCCCACTGGCGCTTTAACCCCTCAAGACCACGGGCCGTATCAACCACTCGCTTTGAATCTGGATCTGATTCATAAAGGGAGCGGAACTCCCCCGCTTCACCGTAGCGATCATCTTTAGAATCAAATATCCCGGCTAGAGAAATATCTTTTCCCATCACAGATGGAGGTAGAGCCTTTGTTAGTTTTTCACCAATGACATATGGATAACCAAGCACGCGTGTTGAGTCCTTAATTGCTTGCTTGGATTTAATAGTTCCATAGGTGATGATCTGAGCAACTCGATCTTCACCATATTTATTGGTTGCATAACGAATCATTTCGCCGCGACGACGCTCATCAAAGTCCAAGTCGATATCAGGCATAGAGATACGTTCTGGATTAAGAAAGCGCTCGAACAAAAGTCCATGCTCAAGTGGATCTAAGCCAGTGATACCCAGTGAATAGGCAACTAAAGAGCCAGGTGCAGAACCTCGACCTGGGCCGACTCGAATACCAACTTTCTTGGCATATCCGACTAAGTCAGCAACAACAAGGAAGTAACCCGGAAAGCCCATCTTCTCCATCACGCCAAGTTCATAATCAAGACGAGATTCATGGGCTGGCGTGAGCTTTGCGCCTAGACGCTCCTTCATGCCTCGAACTGCTTCTTTTTTAAGCCAAGAATCCTCTGTCTCTCCAGCTGGAACATCAAATTGTGGAAGGAGGTTTTCATTTTCTCGCATCGTCACATCGCAGCGCTCGGCAATTAGTAATGTGTTATCGCAACTCTCTGGAATGTCTTTAAAGAGCTCTCGCATCTGCGCCGGAGTCTTGACATAGAAAGAGTCGTTATCAAATTTAAATCGCTTGGGATCTGCCAATGTGGAACCCGATTGAACACATAGCAAGGCCTCATGTGCTCCAGAATCTGCTTGCAGTGTGTAGTGCAGATCATTGGTTGCAAGCAGTGGAAGGCCTAACTCTTTTCCAAGCTTGAGCAAGTCAGCTTTGACACGGCTTTCAATATCAATGCCGTGATCCATCAGTTCTAAAAAGAAATTGCCTTCACCAAAGATATCTCGATAATCACTAGCGGCCTTGATTGCCTCTTTATATGCACCCATACGCAAGCGCGTTTGAATCTCTCCACCAGGACAACCAGTTGTTGCAATAAGTCCTTTTGAATACTGAGCAAGGAGTTCTCTATCCATGCGGGGCTTGTAGTAATAACCTTCAAGAGATGCAAGTGATGACAAGCGAAAGAGATTTCCTAGACCAACATTGTTTTCAGCTAAAATAGTCATGTGCGTATAAGCACCACCACCTGAAACATCATCTTCACCGCCACTAGCCCACTGCACTCTCTTTTTATCAAAGCGAGATTCAGGGGCAACGTAGGCTTCAATTCCAATAATTGGCTTAATGCCTACTTTTTTCGCTTGCTTATAGAACTCATAGGCGCCAAATACATTTCCATGATCTGTCATTGCAATTGCAGGCATGCCCTGTCTGGCAACTTCTTGCATTAAATCGGGAACACGTGCTGCACCATCGAGCATTGAATACTCAGTATGGACGTGCAGATGTACGAAATTCTCAGAAGTCATGGTGGTCGTAGATTATTGCTTACGGAAGAACTGCATCAGATAGCAACGCCAATGAGCGTGTGAGATCGGCTGGGTATGGTGCGCTAAAACTCAGGTGCTCGCCAGTAATCGGGTGGTCAAACATGAGCTCTTTGGCGTGTAGCCAAGGCCGTCTCATCTCTAGAGATTTAGCCAATACCGGATCTGCCCCATAGGTAGTGTCTCCAACAAGTGGATGGTTAAGTGCAGAGAAGTGAACACGGATTTGGTGTGTGCGCCCAGTTTCTAACTCAACTTTTGCTAAGGAAACGCCGCGATAGAACTCAATGACTTCATAGTGCGTAATGGAGTCTTTACCTGTTGCCACCACAGCAAAACGATGATCCTCTTTTGGATGCCGATCAATCGGAGCGTCAATAGTTCCAGTGGTGGGATCCATATGTCCTTGAATCAGCGCATGATAAATCTTGTCTACAGTGCGATTTCTAAAGGCATCCTTTAATACTGTAAATGCACGATCACTCTTTGCGACAATCATTAAGCCACTAGTGCCAACATCTAGGCGATGGACAATGCCTTGTCGCTCTGCAGCCCCACTTGTTGAAATTGAATACCCGGCTGCCATCAATGCACCAACAACAGTTGGACCCATCCAGCCTGGACTTGGATGGGCAGCACATCCCACCGGCTTATCGATAACAACAATGGCATCATCCTCATAAACAATTGAAAGACCTTCTAGTGGCGTTAGGGGAATTGGGTCTTGATTAATAGGCGCTGGCATCAGCACGTCAATTACTTGGTTAGCACTGACTCGATCAGATTTAGCCATAGCTTTTCCCGATGTAGTGATGTCGCCATCTTCTAATAGTTTGACGACAGCTGTGCGCGAAAGACCCAGCACACGAGTGAGAGCACTATCGATTCGCTCACCCGCCACGCCTTCTGGCACTGACAGTGTGCGCTGTTCTCGAGTGCTCATATCAACTCTTCTTTTTTAATAGGCGGGATATTGCGCGCAGTTAAAACAACGGAAATAAAGGCTGCAACCACGATTGCAGTATCTGCAATATTGAATATAGGCCAATGAGGCAGTTGCATCCAATCGATAACATGGCCCCGCAGCAATCCTGGCTCTCTAAAAATGCGATCTGTCAGATTTCCTAAAACCCCACCCATAACTAAGCCTAAAACTACTGCCCATCCCTTTGAGGTCAGTGAAGGTGCGTAATAAGTGATTGCGATTAATACGGCGATTCCAAAAAGAGAGAGAAACAAGGTTGCCCCTGTCGCAAATGAAAAGGCAGCGCCAGAGTTTCTGATGAAGTTGAGTTGGAAGAGTGAGCCGATAATTTTTACAGGACCACGATTGGATAAATATTCCACTGCCCAGATTTTGGTAGCTAAATCTGCAAGCCAGATCAGCCAGGCAACACCTAAGAGTGTGCGCCACACGCGCACTGTTAGCGCCGTTCTTCCTTCTGCTTACAGATCATGCACAAAGTGGCCCGTGGGAATACTTGTAAACGGGCCTTACCAATTGCACTTCCGCATTCTTCGCAGTTTCCATAACTCTTGGAGTCGATTCGATCCAAGGCACGCTCTGTTTGCAAAACCATGTCACGGGCATTAATCACTAGTGACATCTCATGTTCGCGTTCAAAAGTTTTCGTTCCAGCATCTGCTTGATCATCTCCAGCACCTTCACCAGATTCTTGAATAAGAGAGTCCATCTCTAACTCAACCTTAGCTAGTTCAACACGAAGGCGAGCCAACTCTTTAGAAATCTCAGTACGAATGCTTTTTAGCTCTGCTCCAGTCCATGGTGATTCACTATCACTGACAACGATGGGTGTTGGAGCAACTTTGATTGGCTTAAGTGGCGCAGCCTTCTTTCCACTTTTAACTGGGCGCGGTGGTGGTGGCATTACCAATCGGCGCTCTTCAACTACTGGCGCAGCAACTGGCGCAGAAATTGTCGAGACTGAAACTGTTTGAGATTTCTCATCAACAGTCAAAGTTGTCTTAGATGGAAATGGCTTACCTGGAGCTTTTTTAACTGGAATGCTCTTTACCGATGCTTTTTTAGCTGAGGACTTCTTTTTAGGAGCCTTTTTGGCTGCTGGCTTCTTAGCTGAAGTCTTTTTGGCGGGAGCTTTTTTAGCTACCTTTTTCTTCGTAGGAGCCTTTTTGGCAGCAGCCTTCTTGGCTGATGCTTTCTTGATCGGCTTCTTAGGCATGTCGCGAACCTTAATGCCCTTACGGGGCTGTTACCAATTAGCCACGGGCATAATTTGGCTTGAGTAGGCGATAGTATTGAGCCACTACCGCATATGAGCATTGACGGGGCCATCACCTCACGAGTTTGCTAGAAGAAATGGTGAAAACCATCTAGAACTAGCTGTGGATAGAAAATCTAAGTGGCGTGAATTTCACGCAAGGCGGGTGGTACCGCGAGATCTGCGCCAGCAGGTCACGTCCCTCCAGAGTTGTTTTCCTACTCGTGGAGGATTATTAATGTCGTTTCGCGCAATCCCAGCAGCTGTTGATCTGCCTGCCGTCGAACATACGATATTAAAGTTCTGGCGCGATAACGAGATTTTCGAAAAAACTGTTTCTGCCCGTGAAGGCGCACCTGCATGGATGTTTTATGAAGGTCCCCCAACTGCAAATGGAATGCCAGGAACTCACCACATTGAAGCACGTGTTTTTAAGGATGTCTTTCCACGCTTTCACACAATGAAGGGAAAGCATGTAATCCGTAAAGCTGGTTGGGATTGTCATGGTTTGCCAGTTGAAATCGCTGTTGAAAAAGAGTTGGGCTTTGCCGGTAAAGGCGATATCGAAAAATATGGAATTGCAGCATTTAACGAAAAGTGCCGTGAATCAGTACAACGACATGTTGGTGCATTTACAGACATGACACATCGCATGGGCTTCTGGGTTGATTTTGATGAAGCGTATTGGACCATGTCACCTGAATATGTTGAGAGTGTGTGGTGGTCTCTTAAAGAGATCTGGAAAAAGGGATTACTCGTTCAAGATCATCGCGTTGCACCATATTGCCCGCGCTGTGGAACTGGACTCTCAGATCATGAATTAGCACAAGGCTATGAAACAGTTACAGATCCTTCGGTTTATGTTCGCTTCCCCATTACTTCTGGCGACTTAGTTGCACTGAAGGCCAGTTTCCTTGTCTGGACAACGACTCCATGGACCTTGGTATCAAATACTGCAATTGCAGTTCATCCAGAAGTGGGTTATGTGGCTGTTGAAGTAACTGTAGATGAAGTCAGTGAAGTACTAGTTGTTGCTGAGGCGTTATTAGAGAGCGTTAAGGGTGAGAAGAAGATTGTGAAGAAAATGCTCGGAAAAGAGCTAGAGCGCACAACATATAAGCGTCCCTTTGATTTTGTAGAGATTCCAGATGCGCATTACATTGTTCTTGCAACCTATGTAACAACAGAAGATGGAACTGGACTAGTCCATCAATCACCAGCATTTGGTGCTGATGACTTGGCGGTCTGCCGTGCATATGGCTTGCCCGTAGTTAATCCCATTGCACCAGATGGACACTTCTTAAAAGAAGTGAAAGTTGTTGGTGGAATCTTCTTTAAAGAGGCCGATAAACTCTTGGTGAAAGAGTTAAAGGCCAGTGGAGTTCTCTATAAGCACCAACCATATGAACACACATATCCTCATTGCTGGCGCTGTCACACAGCGTTGATGTATTACGCGCAACCATCCTGGTACATCCGCACCACTTCAATTAAGGATGCTCTTCTTCGCGAAAATGCAGCAACAGATTGGCATCCAGAAACAATTAAAGAGGGCCGTTACGGTGATTGGCTCAATAACAATATTGACTGGGCCCTTTCCCGCAATCGTTTTTGGGGCACTCCCCTACCTATCTGGCGCTGTGAAAACACGCATGAGATCTGCGTTGATTCGCTAGCTGAGTTAGGCGCACTTGCGGGACAAGAGCTCTCAAATTTAGATCCACACCGCCCATTTGTTGATGACATTACTTTTGCATGCGCGCAGTGTGATTCCACGATGGTGCGCGTGCCTGAGGTAATTGATTGTTGGTATGACTCTGGAGCAATGCCATTTGCTCAATGGGGATACCCGCACAAGCAAGGCTCTGTTGAAAAATTTAAAGAGTCCTACCCTGCCGACTTTATCTGTGAAGCAATCGATCAAACACGTGGCTGGTTTTACACACTCATGACAATTGGAACCCTGGTCTTTAATAAATCCTCTTATAAGAGTGTTCTTTGCCTTGGACATATCTTGGATAAAGATGGCCGCAAAATGAGTAAGCACTTGGGCAATGTTTTAGAACCAATCGCACTGATGGATCAACATGGCGCAGATGCTGTTCGTTGGTACATGTTGGCAGCAGGTTCGCCATGGGCGGCACGTCGTGTTGGCCATGATGCAATCAATGAAGTTGTTCGAAAAACTCTATTGACCTATTGGAATACGGTCTCTTTCCACGCTCTCTATGCCAATGCATCACAGTTTGATTTAAGTCAGCGCACAAAGGTCGTAGATAGACCACTCATGGATCGCTGGATTATCTCTGAACTCAATCTTTTGATTGAGGAAGTTGACGCAGCCCTGACTGATTTTGATTCACAGGTTGCAGGACGCGCACTAGCTAGATTCATCGATGATCTTTCTAACTGGTATGTGCGCCGATCACGACGCAGGTTCTGGGATGGAGATGCCAGCGCCCTTTCCACTTTGCATGAGTGTTTAGTAACTCTGACTCAACTTCTCTCTCCTATGGTGCCATTTATTACTGAGCAAGTCTGGCAAGAGTTAGTTATCCCAGCTGATTCATCAGCAGTGGCTTCAGTGCATCTCTCTGATTTTCCAGTTGCAGATTCAGCAGTGATTAATCGAGAATTGGGAAACCAAGTGGCATTGACTAGACGCATCGTTGAACTTGGCCGTGCATCACGCGCAGAATCTGGCATAAAGATTCGACAGCCATTGGGCCGTGCACTAATTGCAGCAAGTGGATGGGCAGCATTGCCAGAACAGATGCGTGAGCAGATTGCAGATGAACTCAATGTGATTGATTTGCAAGATATCGCTCATGCCGATGGAGATTTAGTCGATATCTCTATTAAAGCTAACTTCAAATCACTCGGTGCCAAATATGGTGGCGCGGTCCAAGAGATAGCTAAGGCAATCGCAGCAACTGATGCAACTGCTCTTGTGAAAACGCTGCGTGCTTCTGGAACTACTCAGCTAGGAAGTTGGGAAATTACTCTGGATGACCTAGTCATCACAGAAGTACCAAAGACTGGCTGGATGGTTGCCTCACACGAAGGTGAGAGCGTGGCACTTGATCTAGAGCTCACCCCAGCACTTATTGCTGCGGGGCATGTGCGTGAAGTGATTCGATTTATTCAAGAGCGTAGAAAGAGCGATGGTTTTGAAATCTCAGATCGCATTGATGTGAAATGGAATGCAACAGCACAGATAGCAGGCGCAATTGCCAGCGATGAATCTCATATTAAGGATGAAGTGCTAGCACTATCTATGGTTCAAGACTCAACACTTGCAATTGAAGATAATGAACTTGGAATTGCTATCAAACTTACTAAAGCGAGCTAACCAATCCCATGAGTAGTTGAATTCCAAAAAAGAGAACAATGAAACTTAAATCTAGGCTGACTGCGCCTAGGCGAAGTGGCGGGATGAAGCGTCCAACAAATGCCATTGGTTTATCAGTGATGCTATAGACAAGTTCAACAAGCATCAGGCCAATACCTTTTGGTCGCCAATTTCGTGCAAACATACGAACATAATCAAGGATTAATCGTGCGAGTAGTGCAAAAAGAAATAATTGCAGGACGTTAGCTAGTAACGCTCCGATGTTCACTGAGATCAGCTCTGGTTAAAGAAACTTGCTTGTGCTGCAGCTGACTTATCTTCAACATCGATTGAAACATTAGCAGGAGACAACAGGAAGACCTTCTTTGTCACTCGCTCAATTGTTCCGTGCAAACCAAATGCAAGTCCACTTGCAAAGTCAACTAAGCGCTTGTGCTCTGACTCATCCATATCAGTCAAATTAATGATGACTGGATTGCCTAAACGAAAGTGCTCACCGATTGTGCGGGCCTCGTTATAAAAACGTGGGTGCAATGTGACGATGCGATCTAGAACAGGTAAATCTAATTGCGGTGCTGCATCTACTGAAGAAACGTGACGAGGTAAGCGCGGTTTGATTCGCACTTCACTTGATGTCGTTGCAGAAGAAGTCGTAGACGCAATTGGTGTATCGAATTCTGGGTCGTCCATCAAACCTAAGTAGTTCGCGACGCGCTTGAGTGCATTAGCCATATGACAACGGTACCTGCAGCCCTAGCGCGAACCCAGGATTTGGCTACCTATGCGAATATGTGTCGCACCATAGGCAATCGCCTCTTTAAAATCCCCACTCATGCCAGCTGATAACTTATCTGCCTTTGGAAAATCGGCCATAAAAGCCTTATGTATTGCTGATAATTTGGAAAAGGCAACTGTGGGATCAACGCCTAGCGGGGCAACTGCCATGAGCCCTTGAAGTCTGTGGGTCGCAGATTTTTCAATCGCCTGGGCCAATTCATAGAGCTTTTGCTCACTGACTCCCCCGCGCCCCACTGAATCATCAAGTGAAACCTGACAGAAAATATCCAATGGATGTAGGGCGTTTTTCTCAATCACTTCAAAATGTCGAATCTCATCCAATGAATGAATAACGTTGGCCCAAGAAGTAATTGATTTCAACTTATTGCTTTGAATCTGACCTTGAAAATGCCAAGTTCCAACCACAGCTGCAGCCTTTGGCGCGGCATCTGAATCTCTGTTCTCGCCAAAGTGAGTGATTCCAAGATCACGCAAAATCTCAACATCACTGGCTGGAAAAGTCTTAGTAACAGCAATCAGGGTTATCTCATCTAGGGATCTACCAGCAGTCAACGCAGCCTTTGATATCTGATCACGAACAGCCTCTAAATTTGAAGTAATCTCACTTCTGCGATCTATAGCCACACCACACCCGCATTTCTACCTGTGATGTTATGGCGACGATAAGAGAAATACTCATCATCTTCCAGGGTGCATCTTGATGTTGCTTCATATGTCACACCATGGGCCACTAAGTCAGCTATCAAAGCTCTAGGAAGATCTAGCGCTGGGGTTAAGTTATTGGTCAATGACGTCGCGGCCGGATGTTTGGCGCTTACTTCATCTGCTAAATCCTGTGGAACTTCATAACACCGCCCACAAATCGATGGGCCTAACTGGGCATGAATCTGACCAGCACCCAGCTTTCTCATTGCGTCCAGCGCTTTAATTGCAACCGAGTTCATAAGCCCACGCCGACCAACATGCACCGCACCAACAACAGTTGATGATGAGAGCAACAGTGGAATGCAGTCTGCAACCATCACGGCTAGTGCAATTCCTGGAAGGGTAGTAATGAGTGCATCACATGTCGGATCATCGCCTAGTGTTTTTACTTCCACAACTTCATCCCCATGCACCTGATTCATAAACTGAACCGGCCCAGAAATTTTTGCTAAGAGTCGGCGATTGGTCGCAACGCTCTCTGCGTCATCACCAACGTGTTGGGCCAAGTTCAATGACTCATAGGGCGCAAGGCTTGCGCCATTGCGCCTAGTAGTAAAAACGCTAGGCAATTGCCCTTACTTCATAAAGTCAGGAACGTCGATCTCATCCTCGGCTACGAGTTCTTCAAAAGTAACTCGGCGGCGTGGAGTTGAATCAGAGTCTAAATCCAGGGCAACTGAGATTGGGTCGTTGCTTGGAATTGGATTAGCAACCCCACCCAAAGTGGCAGCATCAATAACTGGCGTAACAACCTTGCGAGGCTCTCCACCTTCAAAGCCAGCTGCAACTACGGTGATACGAACTTCATCACCTAGAGCATCATCAATAGTTGTTCCAAAGATAAACTTGGCATTTGGATGCACTGCTGATTGAACTAACTCACACGCCTCATTAACTTCAAACAAACCAAGATCTGAGCCACCTGAAATTGAAAGCAAGACACCCATAGCACCATCAATGGATGCCTCAAGTAGTGGAGAAGAGATAGCTAACTCGGCAGCGCGCAGTGCGCGATTTTCTCCACGCGCAGAACCGATACCCATCAACGCAGAACCTGCTCCTGACATCACTGCCTTCACATCTGCAAAGTCTAGATTGATTAAACCTGGCTGCGTAATGATCTCTGTAATTCCTTGAACGCCAGAGAGTAGAACTTGATCAGCGCTCTTGAAAGCATCAGCCAATGTAATGGTGCGATCTGAAATTGCTAGAAGGCGATCATTTGGAATAACAATTAATGTATCAACTTCTGCTCTGAGCGCTTCAATCCCAACGTCAGCTTGTGCTGAGCGAAGTTTTGCTTCAAAAGAAAATGGACGAGTAACAACTCCGATAGTTAATGCGCCAATATCTTGAGCAATCTTTGCAACAATTGGCGCCGCACCTGTCCCAGTTCCGCCACCTTCACCTGCGGTAACAAAAACCATATCTGCACCACGCAAGATTTCTTCGATGTCATCTGCATGATCAAGTGCTGCTTCGCGACCCTTTTCTGGATCCATGCCAGCACCAAGACCACGTGTTGTTTTTCTACCAATATCTAATTTCACATCTGCATCACTCATTAACAAATGTTGTGCATCTGTATTAATTGCAATGAACTCAACACCTTTGAGTCCAACATCAATCATGCGATTGATTGCATTTACTCCACCGCCACCAATACCAACAACTTTGATGACTGCTAAATAATTCTGCGGTGAAGCCACTTGTATCCTCCTTGAGAACCATAAACCTCTACTTGAGCCTTATAATTCAACGTTTTCTATAAGGCGAACGTAAAGTGCGCAAGGCTCTTAATCAAACACCGACATGATTTATTTATTGTGTCGTTAAAAACTTTATTTAACGATGGGCGCATGTGGTGCAGAGAGATCCATCCGCTTCAACTTTGCATTTTCTGGTTGTGTCAATAAAGCCTTATAAACCTTAGCTTTTAACTCATTATCTGTTGCGAATCCCCAACGAACTTCAACGTTGCGACCCTCAACATCAACCTCCAAGACATAGGCCCCGGTACTGCGGACCTTAAGAATCTTTAGAGCTGACCTCATCTCATCTGGCAATGAGGTCAAAAACTTCACGGCCGTGACAGCAATTTCAAGGTTGCCAGCCTGAATCTGCGGCAATGTGTCAGGCAGATTGCCCTTGACCACAAATGCTTTTCCTGATTCATCTATCCCTTGATTATTAAAGATAGCAACAGGTGTTCTAGTTGTAATCGAAATCGTAACTTTGCCTGAAATCCAATTTCTACTCACTTGTGCATCTTGCACAAAGGCGAATTTTTCATAGCTTGAAGCAACTGCGCGAGGTTCTACTCGTGCAAGCTTTTCACCTATTTTGACATTTTGCGGCAAGAACTGATCTGTGCCTTTGACTTCAACTGAGCTCACGGTAAAGAGCGTTGACCAACCCAGGCCATATGAGGCAAGGCCTAAAATGATTACAGTAGCAAGTGCAATAAGGCGTTTGTTTTTCATTTATCCGAAACGACGGCTGAGTCCGTCAACGATAATGGGTGCAAGAGAGCTGACATCTCCAGCTCCCAGAGTGATGATGACATCTTGAGGTTGGGCAGAATCTATGACTGAATCAGTTACTTCAATGAAATTAGGGATGTACTCGCCATGGCTCATTGCATCGGTGATTAAGCGTGATGTGACACCTGTGATTGGTTTTTCACTGGCTGAGTAGACCTCTAGAACTATTGCGCGATCTGCCATATCTAGCGCCTTGGCGAACTGGGCAGAAAAAGCCTTAGTTCGTGAATAGCGATGTGGTTGGAAAATAACAATTAGTCGGCCATCTCCTGCAAAGCGACGTGCAGCCTTTAATGTGACATCGATTTCTGTGGGGTGATGTCCATAATCATCAATGACTCTAATTCCATGCACAGTGCCTTTAAGTTCAAAGCGTCGGCCAGTGCCTCTAAAAACAGCTAATCCCGTTAATAATTCAGGGGCAGGAAAGCCAAGGTTTAACCCGGTGGCTAAGACCGCTGCAGCGTTAAGTAAGTTGTGATGGCCTGGTACTTGAAGTTCGATGAAACCTACAACTTTACCCCGCCAAATTGCACGGGCACGTGAGCCCATCGCCTCTAAATCAATGGAATCTAAACGTAAATCGCAGCGTTCATCGACTCCATAGGAGATCACTGTGCACGTTTTCACAGTTGAGGCTAAAGCTTTAGCACCTTGATCATCTGCGCAGTAAGTAAGGAAGCCATCTTGATTAATGGTTGCTGCAAAATCTTTAAAAGCTTGGGCCACATCCTCTAGAGTTGCAAAGAAATCAACGTGATCATGTTCAACATTTGTCACAATGGCGCCATAAGGATGATATTCAATAAATGAGCCGTCGGATTCATCAGCCTCAGCAACAAATATCTCGCCAGTGCCGCGATGAGCATTAGAACCAGAGGCAGTAATTGTTCCGCCAATTGCAAAGGATGGATCTGCCCCGCAAGCTTGTAGTGCCACAGCCATCATGGAAGAAGTTGTTGTCTTTCCATGTGTCCCAGCTACAGCAATGCTTTTAGACTCTGACATCAAAATTGAAAGTGCAGCGGCTCGTGTAAGAGTGGTCAGCTTTAACTCTTGTGCCCGCATGAGCTCTGGGTTTGAAGTTGAGATCGCAGTTGAGTAAACAACTAAATCAGCACCATCAACATTGCCAGCAGAATGCGCAGTTGCAATCGTTGCACCAAGTGCCTGCAGAGCTTTTACTACTGATGAATCTTTAGCATCTGAACCACTGACTGTGATTCCATGAGAGAGTGAGATTCGCGCCAAACCGCTCATGCCTGCGCCACCAATGCCTATGAAGTGGACGCGCTTACCAATGAGTGATCGCAAAGTTGGCTTATTCATCGTGACTCCAAGGCGTGCTGTCCCAAAGCTGCGATTTTTAGGGCTGCATCTGCATCTAGCGTTGATCCCTCAAGGGGTGCCGATTGACTTGAAGCAATTAGGGCATCAATATGATTGTGCAAATAGCTGGTTGTGAATTCCTTTTGATCAATAACCTCAGCTCGCCCATCTGCAACTAATCCACGTGCATTATGGAACTGTTCTCCATTTCCAATGGGTAGCGGCACAAAAAGAGCGTAACGGCCAAGTGCTCTAAATTCAGCGCAGGTAACTGCGCCACTGCGGGCAATGATCAGATCAGCGGCTAAATAGGCATCAGCCATCTGGTCCACATATGCCACTGGACGATAAAGATCTGTTGCTGGGGGCAAAGTATTTCCACGGCCCACTGAGTGCATCACGGCAATACCTTTAGTTGAAAAGTTAGGCACGCTTTGCTCAATGACTTTATTTATTGCAACAGAGCCTTGTGAGCCACCCATAACAAATACCAGTGGTTGCGCTGCATCAAATCCCAAACGGGTTTTTGCTTGTGATCGTGCATTCTTCCAATCAGCTCCTGCCGCCTTGAGCGCATCTGCCACATCACTTCGAAGTGGTAAACCGGTAATAAGCGCACCGCTAAACAGGCCTGTGTTAACACCATGTGCAACTGCTAAATGAGGGGTGAAAAGAGAGCCCAGTCGATTTGCCCAACCAGGTTTTGCATTTGCTTCATGAATAATCGTTGGGACGCCAAGAATGCGTGCAGCGATGTATGCAGGAGCGCTGACATAACCACCAAAGCCAATGAGTAAATCTGCGCCTTTCAATAATGCGTGGCAGGCCTTTACTGAGGCAACTAGTTCAAAGGGAATTCTGGCCCATGTAAGTGATGGTGTTCTCGAGATTCTTACCTTTGGAATATGGGAAACGCTAAAACCAGCTGCTGGAATTAAAGTATTTTCTAAGCCCTTGGCTGTTCCTAAAAAAGTAATCTCATCCTGGGGATTGGCACTCTTGCACACACGTGCCACAGCCAATGCCGGTTCAATATGGCCAGCGGTGCCACCGCCAGCAAAAACTATCGAAGCCATTTCGGTATGCCTGTTTTTTCTAGCTCTTGATAAATTGCTGGATCTCTACGGGCGGCACCAATAACAAATGCGATTCCCATGTAAGTAGCAATCAAGGCTGAACCTCCATAGGAAAGTAGTGGCAAAGTTACACCCACCACTGGAAGAACGCTGACTGCAGAGCCAATATTGAGCACAGTTTGAATGCCTATCCAGCAACCAATACCCGAACAGACATAGCGCACCATTGGATCTTGGGTGCCAAGAGCGATTTTAAATATTGAGAACAAAAGAGTCGATAGTAATAACAAAGTCGCGATAGTTCCAAAAAGACCAAGCTCTTCGCCTATGACTGAAAAGATAAAGTCTGTGTGAGCTTCAGGAAGATTTCCCCACTTTTGACGGCTGGCTCCAAGTCCAACACCAAATAAACCACCACTAGCTAAGCCTAAAAGGCTGTGAGCAGGCTGCCAGCCCACTGATTTGTATTGTTCTTCAGCAAATGGATTAAGAAAAACAGACAAGCGTGCAACGCGATATGGAGCAGAGATAATCAGCGCTGCGATTCCTAAAAAACCCACAGCTGAAATCGCTGCAAATAACTTTAGATGCACTCCTGAAACCCAGAGCATTCCTGCCAATACAAAGGCAAATACGGAGGCTGTTCCTAAATCTTCTCCTACAAGCACCAAGACAATACAGAGCAAAAATGCTGGTGCAATCAGTTTGAGAACATTGGCTTGAATATCTCCAGCGCTCTCTCGTTTAGCCAAAATTGAGCCAGCCCACAAAATCATTAAGAACTTGGCGATTTCACTAGGTTGAACATCGACAAAGCCAAGTGAAATCCAGTTGTTATTACCATTCACGCTTTTACCAACTCCGGGTACTTGCACAACTGCGAGTAGGCCCACTGAAGCCAGAACACCAAAACGAGCAAAGAACTTCCAACGAGTGAGAGAAAAGCGAGACAGCGCCCATGCCATTGGAATTGCAAGAACTAAGAAGATTAATTGGCGAAGGAGAATCGCCCACGTGGAGCCCTTATTGTCAAGAGAGTAAATAGATGAAGCAGAAAAAACCATAATCAAACCAAAAATACTCAAAGCAAACGTGCTTCCAACTAGCATGTAATACAGATTGATGGGGCGAGTGAAAAGATTGCTGCGCTTTTGTGTTTTCACTTACTCACGACCTTCTTTACTGCAGCTGCAAAGCAATCGCCGCGATCGGCATAAGAGATGAATTGATCCATGGACGCGCACGCCGGGGCTAAAAGAACCGTATCGCCGGCTTTGGCAAAGCCGTGGGCAGCACCAACAGATTTTTCCATTAACTCTTGCGATGAATCACCGTCAATAAGAAGGCGTGGAACATCTGGGCAGAACTTAATAAGTGCAGCTTCAATTAATCCTCTGTCAGTCCCAATAAGAATCGCAGCCTTAATCCGCTTGGCGGTGCGCTCTACTAACTCATCCATAGCAGCACCTTTAGCTAATCCTCCCGCAATCCAAATCACTGATTCATGTGAGAGCAGTGATGCTGTTGCTGCATGTGGGTTAGTTGCTTTGGAGTCATCAACCCAGTTAATTGAATCCGCAGAATAAATCGTTTCAATGCGATGGCGCCCGGGTCGAAAACCCTTGATTGCAGCGCGAATCTCCTCATGAGAAACCCCAACAGTTCGGGCAAGCGCTGCCGCAGCTAAGGTATTTGAAACATTGTGCGGAATTGTTGGCTTTACTTCCACTAACTCGGCAAACATCGAGGCTTCTTGGGTATCTTGCACAAAAGCGCGATCTACTAAGAGCTCTTCTACTAAGCCAATCTCACCTGGAGCCGGTGTATCTAGGCTATAAAACACTTTTCTTCCCTGCCAATGGCTGGTGCGTTTAACTATTTCGCCATCATCAGCGTTTAATACCGCTGTGGATGCGCGATCTAGAATGCTGAGCTTAGCTTTTGCATACTCATCAAAGCTTCCATGCCAATCAATGTGATCATTGGCAATATTGAGAATTGCACTTGCCACAAATTGAGCCTGCTTTGACCAGTGAAGTTGAAAAGAGGAAAGCTCGAGAACTAGAACTTCATATGCATCACTGCGATCTACTACTTCAATGACCGTCTCACCAACGTTTCCGCATGCAGCTGCTGTGAGGCCTCCGCGCTTTAACATTGCAGCAACCATTTCAACCGTTGTTGTCTTACCGTTAGTGCCAGTCAGGGCCAGCCACTTTTGCGCAGGTGCAATCTCACTCTTTATCTGCCAGGCCAAATCAACTTCATTGAGCAGAGGCAAACCTGCTTTCATGGCGCTAGCAACTAAAGGATGGGCTTGTCGCCAGCCTGGTGAAACGACTACTGAATCAAAATCCTTAATTACTACATTTTTAGCATCGATAACTGTGTGTTCTGATTTAGCGGCAGGATTTTCATCGGTAATGCTCACAACTGCCCCTCTTTTTATAAGTGAACGGGCAACAGCATTTCCCGTAACACCTGCACCAAGAATGAGAATTCTCTGGCCATCAAAAGAGAGTGACATGGTTATTACTTTGCTACCCACTGTGCATAAAACAGACCTAATCCGCCAGCAACACTGAGTCCAGCAATAATCCAAAATCGAATAACAACAGTTATTTCGGCCCATCCCTTTAATTCAAAGTGATGGTGAAGTGGGGCCATACGAAAGACTCGCTTGCCACCACTGAGTTTGAAATAAAGCGTTTGAATAACTACCGACATTGTGACGATAACAAATAATCCACCCAGTGGGATCAATAGCAGCTCAACGCGAAGCGTGGTTGCAAAGCCCGCAATAGCGGCTCCTAGGGCTAAAGAGCCAGTGTCGCCCATAATGATTTTGGCTGGTGCGGTATTCCACCAGAGGAATCCTGTGCAACCACCAGCAAATGCAGCAGCAAGCACCGCTAGATCAAGTGGATCGCGCACTTGATAACAATTACTTGCTATTAACACACCGGCTGTGCAACTTTGACCAAACTCCCACACACCGATTAATACAAAAGCTAAGAAAGTCATAATCGTTGCGCCCGTTGCCAAACCATCTAGGCCATCAGTTAAATTCACGCCATTACTTGCCGACATCACCATCAGGATTACAAAGGCAATAACTAAAGCTGTGCCAAGGTAGATAGAGGTTTCTTTAACCGTTGATAGGTACTGCGAAATTGGAGTGAGTTGGTTTTGATCGGCAAACTGCAGGCCCGCATAACCAAAGACACCGGCTAAGGATGCTTGAGCTAAAAGTTTGTATCGTCCCTTAAGACCACGAGAGTTTTGGCGTGAAACTTTGAGCCAATCATCTATGAATCCAACACAACCTAAACCAATAACCAACCCAATCACCAAGAGCGCTGAAGCGGTCATTGAATTTCCTGTAAGAAGATGTGCCATGAGATAACCAAAAATCGCGGCCAGAATAAAGATGATGCCGCCCATAGTTGGCGTGCCATGCTTTACCTTATGTGTGGATGGACCATCGTCTCGAATAATCTGACCAAAGCCACGTGCAGCAAGAATTCGAATTAAAACCTTTGTACCAAAGAGGGCAAAGGCTAGAGCAAAAGCACCTGCGATAAGGATCTGTCTCATGAATCGACTCCACTCTTTTCTTTCCAGGCACGCTCTAGTGATTCTGCAAGAACTTCAAAACCTTGCGACCTAGATGCTTTCACTAGAACAACATCACCAGGTGCCAAGTATTCAACTAAATCAAGAGCTGACTCAATGCTCCGGCGATGGTGAACCACCATTGCGCCAACGGGTTCTCCATATTCAGGAGCATCGATTTCAACTAAATGATCTATTCCTAATTCAACCGCAAGGGCGCCAATTGCAGCGCTCTGTGGTGCTTGTGTCTGGCCAAGTTCATTCATCTTTCCAACAAAAGCCCATGCAGAACCGCCACGCTCTTGGGCAAAGAGGGCTAATGCACGCAAGGCAGCACCCATAGATTCTGGGTTAGCGTTATATGCATCGTTAATGATCAGTAAATCAGCGCTTTCATGAAGTTCCATGCGCCACTTACTAGCTATTTCACCGGTTGATAAAGAGCTAGCAATTAACTCCAATGGCAGTGAAAGCGCTGTACCAACTGCAGCAACGGCAAGGGCGTTTGATACTTGATGTGCACCCACCGCGCGCATTCCAACTGCATCTCGCCCTGCTGGTGTAACTAAATCAAAGTGTGGACGTCCTTCTCGCATTTCAACATCTGCAGCTCTTACTTGAGTATCTGCTTTTTCACCGAAGAGAATTACTTGACCTTGATGCAGGGAGGCCATCTTAGGCGTGAACTCATCATAATTTCCTAAGATTGCAATACCGTCTTTATCAAGTGATGCGATGAGTTCGCCTTTAGTCTGAGCAATCACCTCACGGGACCCAAACTCACCAATGTGGGCAGTCCCAACAGTTAGAACAACACCGATGTTTGGTTTTGCAATCTCACACAACCGAGCAATATCGCCCACATGTCGCGCACCCATTTCAAGGATACAAAAGCGGGTGCGATCATCACATTGCAGCAAAGTGATAGGCAGGCCTAAATCATTATTAAATGAGCCAGCTGGTGCAACAGTTGGACCAACTGCGCCTAACATGTGCGTTAAGAGATCTTTAGTACTTGTCTTTCCTTGCGATCCTGTAATGCCAATAACTATTAGTTTGTCCAAGCGCTTTCGAACAAATGTGGCAAGAATTGATAGAGCCCCCAGCACATCTGAGACAACAATGCATGGACCATCTATTCGCTCTGAAGTGAGAGAGAACATCGAACCATTTCGATAAGCATCGGCTGCAAACTCATGGCCATCTGCGTTTTCACCTTTGAGTGCTAAAAAGAAACAACCAGGAGTTGCTAAGCGAGAATCAAAGACCGGTGCTTTTGAAACTAGTAAATCTTTATCGCAAAAGACTTTTCCGCCAACTAAAAGGGCTATTTCTCCAGCGGTTAAGGTAATCATTTTTTATCTTCAATCGCCTTAGCTAACTCAATGCGATCATCGAACTCATGCACTTGGCCATTAATTTCTTGGCCCTTTTCATGTCCCTTACCTAAAACCATCACGACATCGCCAGCTTGCGCCAAGTTGACCGCTGTGCGAATAGCCTGGGCTCTATCAATGATTACTTCACTGGGTGGTACCACATCTATATCTAAAACCATCTGAACCAAAATGTCTTCAGCTTTCTCAGAACGCGGATTATCGCTGGTATAGATAGCAATATCTGCGCCCTCGTGAAGTGCTTGACCCATCAAGGTGCGCTTAGTTTTATCTCTATCTCCCCCGCAACCCAGTACTGCAATAACTTTGCCATCTGCTATCTCTGACGCTGTTTCTAAAACTCGCTTCACTGCATCTGGTGAGTGCGCATAATCAACTAGGGCTGTGAAGTTTTGTCCAAGGCTCACAGCCTCTAACCGGCCAACTGCTCCAGTAAGGGTTGGCAAGATGGCAGCGATATCAATGGGATCAATTCCACTTTCAACTGCAATGGCAACTGCCATTAAAAGATTGTCAAAGTTAAAGCCGCCATACAAAGCAGTTTTTCCTTCAATGAGGATTCCGCCACTTCCGCGTATTGAAACCGATGCACCAACATAGTCCGATGCAATCGAGGCATAGTGCCACGTGGCACTCGTATCTAATCTAGACAAAGTAAGCACTGGTAGCGCTGTTTGTGCAGCTAAGCGCTTTCAATAAGGATTATCAAGATTAATCACTGCTAGATCAGCGTATTCAAATGTAAATAACTTTGCTTTTGCCCCAAAGTAATCTTCCATGTCTTTATGAAAATCAAGATGGTCTTGTGAAAGATTAGTAAATCCAACGACAGCAAAGTGGCTGCCACGGATGCGCTCCAACGTAATTGCATGGCTTGAGACTTCCATAATGAGATTGCGCATATGGCGCTCACGCATCACCGCAGATAGAGCCTGTAAATCTGAGCTTTCAGGGGTTGTTCGCTTACTTGCAATGCTTTCAACGCCAATACGAGTTTCAACAGTTCCGATAAGTCCGCTTTCACGTCCTGCGGTAGTCATGATTTGGTGAAGCAGCGTTGTTACTGTGGTTTTGCCATTAGTTCCTGTGACACCAACGCTATAGAGATCTCGCATTGGTTCGGAATAAAACCAGGCACTTGCAATTCCAGCAGCCCGCCTTGGATTTGTTGAGATAAGAACGGGAACACCCTTTATATCTTGAGCACCTTGTGAATCTGTAAGAACCGCAACTGCCCCGCGGGCTATGGCATCGGATGCAAATTGGGCTCCATGAAATTTTTCACCAGGCAGAGCAATAAAGAGATCTCCAGGTAAAACTGCATTACTAGCTTGGGCAATTCCACTGAGCTCAATGCTCTCTAACTCTTTGGAAATAGATTCCGCGCCAACTATGGCGCATAGCGCAGAGAGTTTTTTATGATGGTTAGTTATTGGCCGTTGCATCCTGGGCCTTCTTTGCAGCTAACGCTTTTTTGTTCAAAGGGATTGGATCAAATGTTGTGCCAGTAGGTGCAATATGGCGACTTTGTAGAACAAATGACATCACTTTCTTAAATACTGGCCCACCAAGTACACCGCCCCAGTGCATTCCTTTTGGATCCTGGATAGTCACGCTAATGACATAGGCGGGCTTGTCTGCTGGTGCAAAGCCAATAAATGAAGCGGTGTAACCGCGGTAGCAACCGCATGTGTCATCAATGCGCTGGGCTGTACCAGTCTTACCTGCCACGCGATACCCAGGAATTGCTGCACTTGGAGCAGTTCCATTTCCAGAAACAACGCTCTCCATCATCAATCGCATTACTTGTGCAGTCTCTGCGCTAATCACTCGCTGGCTTGTGCGACCTGGAGCAGGTGTGAAGTTTCCACTTGAATCACGAGTTCCTGCAATCACAGTGGGTGAAACTCGAACACCATCATTGGCAATGGTTGCAAAAATACTTGTGGCTTGCATTGCAGTCAGTGAATATCCCTGACCAAATGCCATCGTTGGCGCTGAGGTTCCTGACCAATCAGCTACTTTAGGAAGGATTCCGCGGGATTCTCCTGGCAAACCTGAACCAGTTTTTGAACCAACCCCAAACTTACTAAGGTATTCATAGAACTTATCGTTGGATAAAAGTTCACCAATTTGAATTGATCCCGTATTACTTGAAACAGCTAAAACACCAGCAGTTGTTAAGTACTGTGTTGGATGCTTTTCGTGATCATGGAAAACCTTGGTTGAGCGCTTGAGTGCATATGGCACCGTAATTACTGTCTCTGGAGTTACTTTCTTCTCTTCAAGGGCTGCAGCTAATGTCATTACCTTGCCCGTTGAACCTGGCTCATAGACATCTTGGACTGAAGGATTGCGCATTGCAACAAGTGCCACTTTTGAGGTGTTATTAGGGTTAAATGTTGGCGCAGTTGCGTGAGCAAGGATTTCACCTGTCTTTGGATCCATCACAATGACAGTTCCACTAAGGGCATTAGATGACTTAACGGCATCAGAGATAGCTTGCGATGCAACCCACTGAATATCTCGATCAACGGTTAAGCGAACGGTCGTGCCAGTTTGGGCTGGGATAATCTCTGATTGAGAACCTGGAATCTCAGCGCCATAACCATTGGCAAATGAATACTTGCCATCAATTCCTGAAATCATTGAATTCATACTTGATTCAAGGCCAGTTGCACCGATGCCATCACGATTAACAAAGCCAACTAACGAGGCAATAAGTGAGCCTGATGGATACTCACGAATATATCCGCGCTCTGGGAAGAAGCCAATAATTCGATCTGGACTCATTGCTGGGTACTGTGAATTGAACTGAGAAATAGATTGAGTCAATTTCTGCCACAGTGCTGGCTTAGCATTTTGATAGACCATGTTCCATTTGCGCTTACCTGTGATGCTGGCTTGTACTTGGGCAACCGGCATATCAAGAATCGGTGCGATGAAGGTAGCAACACGAGCAGGGTTTGTAATTTGGGTCTGATCAACCACAATGCTGGTTGCAGCAACGCTTCTGGCAAATGCGATTCCATTAATATCGGTAATTTCACCACGTGGGGCAGGTAAAGATTTAGTATTTTCCATTTCATTCACAGCACGCATGCGGTAGTCGCCCGCTTGCACTGCCTGGACCTGAACTAAGCGCAAACCAAATACGAACATAGCTAATGCCAATAAAAAGATGAGCGCTCTAATTCGATTGTGAGCTAATGAAAAATTACCCATTGTCCACACTCTCTGCTGGTGTTACTGGTGGATTAAGGCTCAAGAACGTTGGGGTTTCAGATGGCTTCATCCCTAACGCAGTTGCAGCTTTGGCTAAGTTCTCAGGTGCTGCAATGCCATCAATCTGACGATTGATTGCTTCACGTTGATCACTGACCATCTTTGCCTCAAGCTTTAAATGACTAAGCGTGAAAGCATCTTGTGCAAGCAATGTATTGATGAAGAGAAGGAACATCAGTGCAAGAATGCCCACGACAGATACAAACTTGGCAAAATACTTACGGTTTTCTTGGGTCTGCTCTGAAACATCTGGAACTAGTTTGAGTGCAACTTCGGCACTCTTAGTTGCGATGATTTCACGTGAGCGTGTGATTACTGGAGCAAACGCTGTCATTGCCATTATGCAGCCACCCTTTCAATAGCACGCAAACGAACAGATGCCGAGCGCGGATTTTCATTGAGTTCTTCCGTGCTTGGTGTTTCGCTGCCTCGAATAACCAGTGAGAACTTGGCAGCAAATTCAGGGAGATCAAATGGCAGACCACGTGGTGTGCCAGAGGTTGTCGATGCAACAAATAACTCTTTAACGATGCGATCTTCAAGGGATTGAAATGACATCACTACTAAACGAGCCCCAATATCTAGAAGACCAAGGGCTGCAGGAAGAGCCCGTGTAATTGCACCGAGCTCATCATTGGTTTCAATACGAAGTGCCTGGAAAGTGCGCTTGGCTGGATTACCGCCAGTACGACGAGTTGCCGCTGGAATCGCCTCTTTAATCAGATCGGCCAGCTGGGAAGTTGAATTAAGCGGTGCAATGGCACGGGCCTTAACAATTCTCTCCACCACTCTGGTTGCAAACTTTTCTTCGCCATATGTGCGCAAAATCTTCACTAACTGGCCTGGCTCATAAGAGTTAACAATCTCTGCCGCAGTAAGTGATTGGCTGCGATCCATGCGCATATCTAGCGGAGCATCGTGTGAGTAAGAAAAACCACGCTCACTTTGATCGAGCTGCATTGATGAAACTCCCAGATCAAAGAGGGCGCCATCTATTTTTGTAAAGCCGTGGGACGCCACGACATCTGCTATTTGATCAAAGGTTGCATGGGATGTGCGAAGACGATTGGCAAATGGGGCTAAGCGATTAGTTGCAGCTGCTAAGGCATCTGCATCACGATCGATGCCGATAACAGTTACATGTGGGAACTTAGTGAATAGAGCCTCGGTGTGACCACCTGCGCCAAGGGTTGCATCGACAATAACTGGGTGTGCACTTGCTTGAACTGCTGGGGTCAGTAAGTCAATACAACGATCTAGCATCACAGATACATGTGCAACGTTGTTATTCACTCTCTCCCCCTTTCAACTCATCCGTAAGTTTTTTCTTTTCTTGCGCTTTACTGCAGTGCTCTCATCTCTGGTCACCGCCGGCCGACGGATCTGTTTTATAGCGGCGCCGGGGAAGGGGCGCCGTTATTTTCGAAGGGTCGGCGGTGGCCACAGATGAGAGAGTTAGAACAAGCCTGGGAATACCTCCTCTGAAACATTGGCAAATCCCTTTTCGCGATCTGCTAGATATTCATTCCAAGAAGTTGCATCCCAAATTTCAACGCGAGTATTTGCACCAATAACAACGCAATCTTTTTCAAGTCCTGCATATGTGCGAAGACCTTGAGGAATAGTCACGCGACCTTGACGATCTGGAATTTCATCGTGTGCACCTGCAAACATCACACGCATGTAATCGCGAGCTGATTTTGCAGTGACTGGCGCTTGTTTTAGCGTCTCTGTAATTACTGAAAACTCTGCCGATGGAAAAACATAGAGACAACGTTCTTGTCCTTTAGTAATTACTAAACCTGAAGAGAGTTCTTCGCGAAATTTCGCGGGCAAAATTAAACGGCCCTTGTCATCAAGGCGTGGCTCGTGGGTGCCAAGAAACATTTTTAGCGCCCCCTTCCCCAGGTTCGCTGCGCTTAATATCTGCGCTCAATTCCCCACTTTACTCCACTTTCCTCCTTTTTCAACCACCTTTCGCCACTATTTACCCTTTTGAGCCCCACCCCTCCCCACCTGTTTTTAGGCATGAAAAAAGGGCCCCGGTGGGAGCCCTTGAATCGAAAGTAGAGGTTATTTAGCCGTTATTGCGCTCATCCCAGCGTTGTTCGAGGCGAGCGCTGATCGATGATGGGCGCTTGCTCTTGGGCATGGATGGCCGGCCCATTGAGGAGATAGCTGTAATGACCCCGCCTAGAGCGATAATGAAGCCAAGAACTCCCACAGGTGTTGTCTTTGAAATCAGACCGGTGAAGAGGACCAGTATTCCTAATGCAATAAGGCCAAGGCCAAGCAGAATACGGTTTTTGCCCAGTGGCTTAACCTCACCAGAAAGTGCTGAAACTAGGCGTGGATCCTCCGTCATTAGCGCAGCTTCCATCTCCTGGAGCATTCGCTTCTCATGATCAGATAAGGCCATGGCCCCACAATAGAACACCAATGGCGCCTCTGGCTACTTAGAAATTACTCTTCTTCATCCTCAGCATCCTTAATGAGGCGGGCTGGGCGCACAGAACCCTTACCAAAGCGTGCTCGGGCTTGATCCATAGCCCCTTCGGCTTGGCGCCAGCCAACTTCGCGCTCGCCCAGCATCATCTGGTGCGGTGCTCCCTCACTTAAGTTCTCTAGCGAGACCCCCACAAGGCGCAATCGGGCCCGCTCAATGCGCAACGCTTGATAGAGACCCTTCACTACTTCATACACATCATGGGTGCTATCAATTGGAAGTGGCAAAGTCTTACTGCGATTAATCGTTGAGAAATCAGCAAAGCGCACCTTGATACTTATTGTCTTTGCAAATAAATCACGATCGCGCAATCTGGCAGTTGCCCTTTCAGTTAAACGTAAAAACTCAGTCAATATCTCTTCTGGATTATCTAGATCCTGCGCAAATGTCTCTGCTGCACTGATACTGCGATCAGGTTCCTCCGGTGTGACATCACGGTAATCACGGCCCCATGCAAGTTCATATAGAGATGCACCATTTGCTTCACCGAGAGCTCTGAGGAGTGTGGCCCGGGGCAGCTTGGCAATATCTTCAATTGTTCTTAGCCCTAATCGCTCCAGAACTTCAGCAGTCTTTGGTCCCACTCCCCACATCGCTTGAATAGGAAGGGGATGGAGGAAGGTAAGAATGCGATCAGAAGTTATCTCTAACATTCCATTGGGTTTGCAGTTGGCTGATGCTAACTTTGCAATGAACTTAGAAGGTGCAATTCCAACTGAGCAGGTAATGCCTTCTTGCTCCTCTACTTTCTTACGGATAGCAACTGCGATTTCACGCCCTGTGCCAAGTAGCTTTTGTGAACCAGTCACATCTAAGAAAGCTTCATCTAAAGAAATCGGTTCCACCCACGGCGTGAAACTATGGAAGATCTCCATGACATGTTCTGAGACTTCTTGATAGCGGGCCATATCAACAGGTAAAAAAATTGCATGCGGTGCTAATCGACGAGCACGTCCCACCGGCATCGCTGAATGAATACCAAATTTGCGCGCTTCATAGTTAGCAGCAGAGACAACGCCGCGTGCTCCCATACCAATAACAACGGCCTTTCCCTTTAACTCTGGGTTATCGCGCTCTGCCACGGAGGCAAAAAATGCATCCATATCAACATGAAGAATGGTGGCCTGGGTGGCGATTTCTTCACTCATATTGCCAGCGTACTTTCTTTTGTGCGCCAGGATTCATAGGCCGCGCGTAAATCCCATGCACCAGTTGCCCGAAGTGAAATACCACGGGCCCCTGTGCGCCGGGTAATGCCACGAATGAGTAGCAGGGATGAGGAATAGAGGGTGCTGGCAAAGTCGGCTTGGGCATCGCTAAAGAAAGTTGAATCACTGCAGCCATATCCATCATCAAGGCTTACAAAGATAACGCGCTTTCCACTTCGCACCGGTGGGGTTTGCATCGCAACTTTTATACCAGCTACCAATACCGAAGAGCGCGAACGCTGAGCTAGTAAATCACAGGAGCGCACGGCGCCAATGGAGTTGAGAAAATCACTATAGAAGCTGACCAAGTGCTCAGACATATCAATACCTAAACGCGCTATTTCATGTTGAACTATTTCAGCAGGGCTCATATCAGGTAGTCCACTACTAATTAACACAGGGGGCGCAAAAGCTAAATTCATCTGTGCTCCTGTTACTCCAGCGTTAGGTGATTTCTGTAGATCTGAAAAATGCAGCAGCAAATCACGGCGGTTAACATCGGTATGCAAACGATCAAAGGCACCAGTCAAGATTGCACTTTCTGTAACAGGTGCACTGGCACCAGAGCGGCGGACAAAATCAGTTAAATCTATATAGGGCCGCCCAGCAATAATCGATGCAACTTCCCCATCACTAATCTTTGTAATGGTGGAGAGTGCAATACGAACTGCGCTTCCATTTTCTTCCACCCGATACACCGAATCAGATTCATTGATATCAAGGGGTGCAACCTTTAATCCCATCTGTCTTACTTCATCAACAAGTAAACGCCTTGGATACATCCCCGGATCATGTGTGAGCACACCAGCTAAAAACGCTGCTGGGTAATGAGTTTTAAGCCAAGCTGATTGATAGGTAGGCAGGGCAAAAGCTGCAGCATGTGCCTTACAAAAACCAAAGGATGCAAAGGCGCGCAGAACTTCCCAGATCTGGTTAACGATAGGTAGTTCATAGCCCTTGGCCGTTGCTGCAGGAAAGAACCAATCACAGACTTCTTGTTGTCCATCCCTGTCCCCCAACGCCCGCCGCTTTTCATCAGCGCTAGCCAGTGAAACCCCCGTCATCGTTGCAATGATTTCAATGACTTGTTCATGGAAAACAACAACACCTTCGGTATCGCGCAAAATCTCATAGAGATCTGGGTGAATGATTTGGGCTTTAGCCCAGCCATGACGGGCCTTTAAAAAGGGCGTAATCATGTCGGATTTCACTG
>CANKXJ010000001.1 GCA_947487595.1 Actinomycetota bacterium | reverse complement strand
GGAATATGCGGGGATTATTCACGGATTCTTTGGTCATGGTTTTATGGTTGATGATGCATACAAGCTTCGCAGGTGGCTCAGTGAACAGATAGTTAAAGCAGTTCAATAGTGCTTGAAGCACACACGCTGCGGAGCTTTTATTGGCACATGTTTTGGAATCAAAAGGTTTTCATCTGTGGGTGTGAAGCGGGCTTTGGGCTTTGGGCTTTGTCTTACTAATAGCTAGAGCTAAATTCTTACTTTCTTAAGCAAGTAGTTCAGCAAGCAGAGTTTCCACGCGCTTTTTAATTTCATCTCTTATCCCTCGCACTGATTCAATTCCTTGGCCTGCTGGATCCTCTAATACCCAATCTTCATAACGCTTTCCTGGATAGAACGGGCAAGCATCTCCGCAGCCCATTGTTATCACTGCATCAGATGCTTGAACTGCCTCTGGGGTGAGAATCTTTGGAACATTGTTTGCAATATCAATGCCAAGTTCGGCCATAGCGGCAATTGCTACAGGATTAATTGAATCCTTTGGCGCAGAGCCAGCAGAGAGAACTTCCACACGATCTTGTCCTAACTCCTTCATAAAACCTGCAGCCATTTGAGAACGGCCAGCGTTATGCACACAAACAAATAAAACTGTTGGTTTAGCGCTCACTACCTAATCCCTTGGCTATTCCAAGTCCGATAAGTGCGCCAATGAGCTGGGCAATAACAAATCCTGGAACCGAAGACATCTCGATTCCGGCAAATGTATCGCTTAAAGATCGCGCGAAGGTGACGGCAGGGTTAGCAAAAGTTGTAGAAGAGGTGAAGAAATAGGCAGATCCGATCCAGCCAGCAACAGCCAGTGGGATATAGCGGCCTTTCTTCTGCGCGCCAACGATTTGAATCACAAGAATCAAACCAGCAGTTGCAACAACTTCACTCAAAAGAAGGTTCCAGCTGGCCTTTGCGGCAGTTGAAGAACCAATTGCTGGAAGATCAAACATCACATTTGCTGTTATAACCCCGAGAACTGCTCCAATTATTTGAGTCATCACATAGTTAACGGCAGTCTTAATATCAATTTTCTTATTAATCAGATCAACCAAAGTAACAGCTGGATTGAAATGCGCTCCACTTATTGGTCCAAGCATCTGAATCATGGTGGCCAACATAAATACTGTGGCAACTGCCACGATAAGAAGTTGCAGACCAACATCTTTGGTCAAATTGGTGGCCATAACTCCTGAACCAACGATTGATGCTGCTAAAAATCCAGTTCCGACAAGTTCAGCTAAGAATGTGCGTAGTTTCATTTATGAGACTCCAATGATGTCGACAACAAATATGAGCGTTTCATTTGGACCAATGGGGCCTGAACCATTTGGACCATAACCAAGATCTGCTGGAATAACGAGTAAGCGACGGCCACCGACTTTTGCACCAGGTAGACCCTGTTGCCATCCTGCGATTACACCAGTGAGTGGAAACGTTGCTGGTTGTCCACCAGACCATGAAGATTCAACAATTGATCCGTTTGACCATGTCATGAGTGTGTAATGAACTGTCAGAGTAGAAGAAGCTTGAACTTCAGCTCCACTTCCAACAATGATGTCCTGTGTTTGAAGAGTTGTTGGGGCTGCGCCAGTTGGCGCTGTAATAGTTGGTGCTTCACCAGCATTAGCTGTTACTGCCGGTAGGTTGTTTAAAGATGCTGTTTCTGCCACTGTTTCTTTTCCTCCACATGCTGAAAGGGATGTAATCCCAAGTGCGATAACTATTGCGATAGCTAGGTTTCTAACTTTTGATTGCATTTTTATCCTTTATTCGAGTTCGCCGATTAATTTGAATTCACCATCACCAAGTTGACCCTGCGCTCTATACATCTCAAGCTTGGCCCGAGTATCTGCAATATCAAGGTTGCGCATTGTTAACTGCCCAATACGATCAACTGGACCAAAGGCAGCGTTTTCTGTGCGCTCCATGGATAGCTTCTCTGGTGCATAGCTAAGTGCAGGACCAGTTGTATTGATAATTGAGTAATCATCTCCGCGGCGCATGCGCAAAGTAACTTCACCTGTAACTGCAGATGCCACCCAACGTTGCAATGATTCACGCAGCATCAAGGACTGTGGATCTAACCAGCGTCCCTCATAGAGCAAACGCCCTAAGCGGCGACCCTCTGCGTGATAGTTAGCAATAGTGTCTTCATTATGAATTGCACTAATTAAGCGCTCATAAGCAATAAAGAGCAGCGCCATTCCTGGGGCTTCATAAATTCCACGGCTCTTTGCTTCAATAATGCGATTTTCAATTTGATCAGCCATTCCAAGACCATGGCGACCGCCAATTGCATTGGCTTCTTTCATTAAAGCCACAACATCATCAAATGACTTACCGTTGATTGCAACGGGGCGTCCTTGAACAAAAGAAATCTTCACATCTTCAGTTTCAATCTTTACGGCCGAATCCCAGAAGCGCACTCCCATAATTGGTTGCACGAGCTCAACTGATGTATCTAGATTCTCTAACGACTTTGCCTCATGGGTTGCACCCAAGATATTGGCATCAGTTGAGTATGCCTTTTCAGTGCTGTCGCGATAAGGAAGTTTGTGAGCAACTAGGTACTCAGACATCTCTTTGCGCCCACCGAGTTCATTAACAAAGTCAGCATCCAGCCATGGCTTGTAGATACGCAGGTTTGGATTAGCTAAAAGACCATAACGATAGAAACGCTCAATGTCATTGCCCTTATAGGTTGAACCATCGCCCCAGATATTTACTGAATCTGCCTGCATGGCGCGAACCAGCATTGTGCCTGTTACGGCGCGGCCCAGCGGGGTTGTATTGAAATACTGTTTTCCACCTGAGCGAATATGAAAAGCTCCACAGGCAATTGCAGCTAAGCCTTCTTCGACTAGTGCGCTCTTGCAATCAACTAGGCGTGAAATCTCTGCGCCATACTCTTTGGCGCGATCTGGAACTGAATCAATATCTGGCTCGTCATATTGGCCAAGATCTGCGGTGTAAGTGCAGGGAATCGCACCTTTTTCGCGCATCCATGCAACAGCCACAGAGGTATCGAGTCCGCCAGAAAAGGCGATACCGACTTTTTCTCCTATGGGAAGAGATGCGAGGACCTTAGACATGAGCGCAGTCTAACCGATAGTGAAGGTAGGAATTTTCTTTGAAAGGGCAGGGACTACGCCCCATTGCCTGGTGATTTCGCGATATCTATCGATATCTAGCGCATCAGGTTGTGCCCCAGTC
The DNA here is from genome assembly GCA_947487595.1 of Actinomycetota bacterium. Classification (GTDB taxonomy): domain Bacteria; phylum Actinomycetota; class Actinomycetes; order Nanopelagicales; family Nanopelagicaceae; genus Planktophila. Next base: position 65,999 of record CANKXJ010000001.1, on the reverse strand, counting down.
TTTACTGCGCGAATCATGATGTTTCGAGGTGTGTGTTCTCCCCCGATGAATTCAATGACCTCAACTCGGTATCCAACAATGCGCAATATTTGTGCACGCAAAGCATCGGTAAGTAGATCGCCCATGCGCTCTTTCATCACGCCAAATTTGGTAATCGCCCCCCATGGCTCTGGGCTTTGATCCATCTGTTTTTGAATATCGTGATGACAACATGGAGCAATCAATAAAAGCCTTGCTCCGCCATTTACTCCCCAGGCAATTGCATCATCTGTTGCTGTGTCACAGGCATGCAGTGCAATGGCAATGTCTGCTTGCTGCGCCGTAGTTGAAGCTATCTCTTGCGCTTTGAAAGTAATTGTCTCTGAAATACCTAAGGTGTGGGCAATTTCATTGTTGCGATCTCGTGATGCCGGGCGAATATCTATACCAGTCACATGCACGGGCATTCCGATGCTCTTAAGGTATTGGTGAGCCGCAAAAGTTAAATAAGCATGTCCACAACCCAAATCAACTATTGAAAGAGGTTTGTCTTTACTTGGCTTTGCAATCTGGCCAGCTTCAATTGCAGAGTTAAGGGTTGGTACTAGTAAGCGCAAGAACTCTTCTACTTGCTTGTATTTATCATTTTTCGAGGGTTTAATCTGTCCCTTGTGATCGGCAATGCCAACTTCACGCAAGAATGGATCGGCTGGATCAAGCAAACGCTCCTTTTTCTTATCGTGAGAGAGGTTTTGTTCCAAGCTCTTCTTTTCATGGTGAACCTGGGCTTCACCACTCTTTGTCACACGAACACTCATTGATCCATCCACGCTATCCACGGTGATATTTGCATAACCACTGGAGAGCAATTGCAAGACTCCTGATTTATCTGGAGCAATATTTTTTGTAGTTGTGGCTTTGCCATCGTTGTAGGTGAGTTGTAAAAGGATTGAGCCTTTGATTTCAACGGCTCTGATATCAATACGCTCATGCTCTACCTGCATATTGCGCCGGCGGCCAGATAAGACCACACGCACTAAAGTTTTGGTATCGACGATGAGTGCGCATGCCTGCTCTAACGCTTGTTCTATTGATAGAGGCATGGGTTATTTAGGCGAAATTACCGCTGTGCCCTTTTCATGGGGATAGATAGTGAGAACGTGATTAGGAAGGGCTTTAGCAAAACTCTCAGCTAACTTGCGCTCACCTTCACGATTAACATCATCAATAACAATGATTGCCTTGGGTGAGAGTTTGGCGATGAACTCTGCGCGAGCTGGCATACGTGCCTCTGGATTTTTGGATCCAGGTGGGCCATCAACAATCAATAAGTCAATGCGCTTTAAATCCTTAATGACTGCGGTGTCATACCAATCAACTCCTGCAATATGGGCTTTGAGTACTGCAACCCTAATCTCAACACCACGCACTTTGTGCTCTCTTAAAATCTCTCGGGTTTTATTGGCAAACTCGGCTGAGTTATCAATACTAATTACTTTCTTGGCTCCAGCTTTTGCAACTACCAATGTGGAAACACCTGAGCCAAGCTCAACAACTAATTTAGGATTATGGGTGCGAACTAATTGAGCCAGAGTTAAGAGGAGATCTGGGGACGCTGCCCAGCTGCGCGTAGGTGGAACGGGTGCGCTGAATTTTAGAAGGGATAGCAGTTGTTGCATCGCCTCAGTTTGGCGATAGGACTGCCACAGTTCTGCTTTTAACTCTTTGGTTGATGCCGCTATTTCACGGGCAATTCTAGTATTTACTTTTTGGTGAAGTGCTCGCAATGAGCGAATGCAATAGGCAAGGCCTAGTCCAATGGCAAGCAAGAACACTAATGTAAGTAGTTTCACCCATTAAGTCTAAGTGCGAGGCAGGTGAACTTCAATTGCCAAGCCACCAAGTTCGCTCTTGCGAAGAGTAAAAGTTCCCTTATGTCTTTCAATCACTGCGTTCATGATGCTCATTCCCAGACCAGTGCCGCCATTGTCTCGGGAACGGGATCTATCAAAGCGCTTGAGTCCACGGATTTTCTCTCCATATGATTCAGGGGGCAATCCCGGGCCGCTGTCTTCAATAATGATTGTGATCTGCTTTTCAGCTTTAACGCTGACTCGAACAGGGGTACTTGCCGGAGTGTGTAAACGAATATTGGTTAGTGCGTTTTGGATAAAGCGCTGCAAATACTTTTCAGAACCAACTAATACGGCACTCTCATCAATCTGCGTTGTAACTGGATGAGTGGGTGCTATCTCCTTAAAGTCAGAGACGCTTTCACGTACTAATTGGGCAATATCAATACTTTCAAACTCAATATTTCCTTCTTCTCCTAGCTGCGCCAACATCAACAAATCACCAATCAAAAACTCCATTCGCTTTAACTCACTATTGAGTCGATCAAAGGCAGCACTTTCTCGTTCTGGGTCTAGCTGCTTGCCTTTGAGAAGCTCGGCATAACCCTTGACTACAGTCATAGGTGTACGCAGTTCATGTGCAGCATCGCCTATGAACTCCTGCATCTTCTGTCGCTGTGCTCGCTCTTGTGCCAAGGCTCCAGAGCGAGAGAGGAGTGATGCTGCAATCGAGGCAAGGATGTTGGCAAGGATAATAAAAATTAGAAGTTTCCAGAGATTATTATCAAGAGAGCGATTGATATCTACTAAGGAAGCAGCAACTATCAATATATCCCCTTCAGGGATTGGAATATTGCGAACTCGAAGATCTGGACCATTTAGTGGTGTGCCAACAGATTCACGCAAAATAGTTAGTTCATCGCTAGGAGTTGCAAAACCTAAAGTAAAATCAAAATTGTTTTGTTCGATACTGAGCAGGGCAATACTGACGGCATCCATCGGATTTACGCGAATGTCACTTTCAACTTGATCAAGGTGTTTATCAATAAGTGCAATCTGGCTGTTGTATGTGCTCACCACTGCAAAGCCGCCAATGAGAATTGATAAAACCGAAGTAATGAGAGCGGTTGAGATAAGTTGCCGAGTTCTATTTTTCATGAAGACTATTTAGGCTCCTGGATTTGAAATCCCACACCACGAACTGTTTTAATACCTTCAAAGCCATCTCGGTGCAGTTTCTTGCGCAGATACGAAATATAGGTGTCAACGACAGTGCTCTCAGATTCAAAAGTGATTCCCCAGACCTCGTCCAGCAGTAGGTTCTTGCTAAGGACTCTGCCCTTTTTCTCAATCAAAATCTGTAACAAGCGATACTCGGTTGGCGAAAGATCTACACCTTCACCGTTGAAAGTTACTAAGTGCTGATCATCATCGATTGAGATAGGACCACATGAGAGAAGAGAAGGAGCATCAACATTTTTAGTTGAACGGCGCAAAATTGCTTTAATACGCAGAATCAGCTCTTCAATTCCAAAGGGCTTAACAACATAATCATCGGCACCAATTTTTAAGCCACGAGTGATATCAGCTTTATCTTCACGTGCTGTGAGCATAAGCACTGGCGTTAAGTCATTGTTGGTGCGCAAGCGCTCAACTAATTCAAATCCATCCATGAGCGGCATATTGATATCGATAACTAAGAGATCTGGCTTATGAGTTCGCAAGAGCGTTAACGCAGACATTCCATCAGTTGCTTCCACGGTCTCAAAGCCGGCGATGCGCAAGGTGTCATTGAGAAGTGCTCGGACCCCTGGTTCATCATCAACGATCATAATTAGCTGCGCCATAGGGCCACTCTTGCATGATGGGGGGCTAAATCCAATAAATTTTCACTCTCCAAGGCCATTTCACAGAAAAATCACAACAGATAGATGCATCATTTAGGCATGAGAACGCGAGGGACAGCACTACTTGTTATCTCCCTGACCCTGCTCTTTTCCACCTCCCAATCTGCATCAGCTGAACCAACACCCTCGCCTTCTCCCGATTATCAAATGTTGATGAATCAATACAAAATGGATTTAGATCTATTCCGTAATTTAGTTGTGGTGCGCGAAAAGGCTCGCAAACAAATAAATCGTACATTCATGCTCGCCGTTGAAACAGCGCACCGTGACGCTCGCACAGCGTTGAAATTAGCAAAAACTGCTTCTGCTAAGAATGAAATTCTTTCTAAAGAAAAAATCGCAGTAACCACAGCTAGCGTTGCTCGCGATGTAGCAATTACAGCGCTCGGTGCCCTACCAACCCCTCCTGTGAAGCCGATTAAGCCAGTTGAAATGGCACCCCTGAATAAGATGAAAGATAAGAAATCTTCACCTTCTCCAACCCGATAAAGAATTTACTGAACTTGACTAATCATCGACAGAGATGAACACATTGGTCTGTGAAGTTGAAGCCTGTCCTAAAGATTAAATCGTTATAAAAGCGAGACATTACTGACCATAGTTTCAGTATTCTTGCATTGCTTGAGTTCATGATGCTCACCTAAATTCGCCTTATGAACTCCGCGCCGTGGTGGAAAGAAGCCACGATTTATCAGATCTACCCACGCTCATTCTTTGATAGCAATGGCGATGGTGAGGGCGATCTACCTGGAGTCACAAGCAAGTTGGATTATGTGACAAGCCTAGGTGTGGATGCAATTTGGTTGAGCCCTTTTTACACATCCCCCAATAAAGATGGTGGATATGACGTTGCTAATCCCCGCGATGTTGATTCACGCTTTGGAAATCTTGATGATGCCAAAGAGTTAATCGCACAAGCTCATAAGCGCAATCTTCGAGTGATTGCCGATATCGTTCCTAATCACTTCTCTGATCAACATGAATGGTTTCAGGCAGCCTTGAAAGCTGGCCGCGGTTCTAAAGAGCGTGCGCGATTCCATTTCTATGATGCAAATGAAGATGGATCTCCCCCTAATAACTGGATTTCAATCTTTGGTGGCCCATCATGGACCCAGGTAGAAGACGGACAGTTCTATTTACACCTTTTTGATTCAACACAACCAGATTTGAATTGGGAAAACCCTGAAGTGAATGCTGACTTTGAAAAGACTTTGCGCTTTTGGATTGATTTAGGCGTGGATGGTTTCAGAATAGATGTGGCACACGGATTGGTCAAAGAAGATGTTTTAACCAATCACCATGATCCACAGGGTCTAAGTGATGCCTTGCGTCTTGATGTAGCGATGGATTTTGAAAAGCGCAATGCACTCTTGCTCACCGTTCCCTACTTTGATCGCCAAGGTGTGCATGAGATTTATAGAAAATGGCGCAAACTCTTTGATTCATATGGTGACCGCGAGATCATGGCAGTTGCTGAGGCCTGGGTTCATCCCCCTGTGAATGCAACTCGTTATGTTCGAGCAGATGAGCTCCATCAAGTCTTCAACTTTGATTTGCTGACTGCTGACTTTAATTCAGATGTGCTATTCGGTGTGGTTGAACGATCAATTTCACTCAATGCAGCAGTTAATGCCCTGCCTACGTGGGCGCTGAGCAATCACGATTCACCTCGTGTGGCTAGCCGCATTGGTGAAGAACAAGCACGTGCACTTGCGCTCTTTGTTTTTGGTCTGCCTGGCTCTACATATGTTTTTGCGGGTCAAGAATTAGGACTACCTGATGGTCAATTACAGGATTCAGATCGACAAGATCCAATGTTTTTTAGAAGCAATGCTCCAAGTAAGGGCAGAGATGGTGCGCGCGTGCCACTTCCTTGGAGTGGAGACACAACCCCCTTTGGATTTAGTACTGGAAAGCCATGGCTTCCAATTTCCCAGAGCTGGAAAGATTTAACTGTTGAGAATGAATTAGCTGATCCTAAGAGTTCTTTACATTTGTATAAAACTGCACTGCAGCTGCGCAAAGAGTTCTTAGTTGGAGCAGGTGGAATTACCTGGCTTGAGTCATCCCAACACGGGCAAAAAGGGGATTCTTTGCTCTCTTATGTCAGAGGAGCAATCACAGTCGTCATGAATCTTTCAGATTCTGCCAAAGAGTGTGATGCAGATGGAAAACTATTAATCGTTAGTGGCGGCACCGTAGATGCTCGAGATGGAAAAAAGGTGATTCCGGCACTTTCAACTGCCTGGATCTTGGCTTAACTCGCAGGCTAAACTATCTCTTTATCTCTCAACGTTTCTCGACTGTGATTTTTGCTTTTTTCATGAATCTTACGGATTTGAATATCAAAGCTCTTCATTGCGCCATCAAAGGCAGCTAGATCATTGAACTCGCTAGCTTCGGCGCGAAGCAGTGGTCCTGAACCATGAGAAGTGAGAATCACTCGGTGTGAGTGCTTACCTAAACGTGGATTGGTTTCATGAAGTATCTCTACTTCAACGCGGTCAATGACCACACCAAAGCGCTCCATGGAATTTAATTTCTCTTGCGCTATCTCTCTAAAATCTTCGGCAAGTTCGGCGTTACGTGCATGAATTTGTATCTTCATGCTTAGAAGGGTAGTACTAAAACCACCAATGTTGCTATAGAGGCAAGCAGGAATGATTTACCAAGAATCTTTAGCGCTGTGGCGCGATCAGCTGCTTTATCTTGTGGGTTACTTACGCGTGATAAGTCACCGAGTTTGCCGAAATTGAACGTGCCAGCAAAGCCGTAGGCAAGACAAAACTTACTGCGGGATTGGACATATCCCACTGCTGCCACCATTAAAGGTAGAAATATTCCCACTCGCGCTCCTGTAGGTGCGCTCACAGAAATCATTGCAACCAAAGATGATACGGAGAGAAATAGGCCAACAAGTGCAACGAACTGCCTTCTACGAATCTCTTTCTGTCCAATGTTGCATGTTCCTGCAACGTATGTTGAATCAGACATCTTCAAACTCATCTTCATCAATCCACGTATCTGCCACGGTGTCTTCTTGATGCTCTATCCATGAAAGAAAAGAGCCCACGGCGCGAAAAGCCAACACAGCAACTGTTACTGCTGCGATTATTCGGCGGAAGGCTTTAACCATGAGATAAAAATACTCTCTATTGCACTTTCCTGCGCTAGATAGCGTTAAGGGCCCTAGACATGTCGTCCCAAATGTCATCAACATGCTCACAACCCACCGATAAACGGATGAGCTGCTCTGGAACGGTTGGAGATTCAATGGGCCAGCGGCGTCTGCGCTCCCACAATGATTCAACACCACCTAAAGATGTGGCGTGGGCGATCATTGTTGATGATTCACAGACCTTTTGGGTTTGCTCTGCAGTTCCATCAACTTCAAAAGAAACAATGGCGCCAAAACCTGGGTAGCGGACACGTGTAATTTTTGGATGGCTCGAGAGTCGCTGTACTAACTCTTTAGCGCTCTCCTGTGATTTATTGAAGCGAAGTGGGAATGTGCGAATTCCCCGCAGAGCTAGCCAGGCTTCAAATGGACCTGGGATAGATCCATTAAAGCTACGTGAGTCATGCAGGCGCTTATAGAGAGCTGGATCATTGGTTGAGAGCGAGCCCATTAAAACATCGCTATGGCCAGATAAGAACTTAGTAACCGAGTGCATGACAATGTCAGCACCCATCGCTAAAGGATTTTGAACAAGTGGAGTTGCAAAAGTGTTATCTACTGCCACACCAATTCCCAATTTCTTAGCTGCGCCAATTAGCGCTGGAAGATCAGCAACATCTAGGCATGGATTAGTTGGAGACTCAAGCCAGATGAGCGCAGCACCCTTCATAGAATCGATTACTTCTTGAGTGTTGACTACATCTACAAATCTGACTTCTAACCGGCCACTTGCATGAAAAGAATTAAGCAGGCTCATCACACCGCTATAGCCTTGATTAGAAGCAACTATTGGCGCTCCAATGGGCAGAATTGAAAAGACCGCACTGATTGCTGCCATGCCAGAGGAAAATGTAAGAGTTTGTCCGCCTTCTAACTCACTAATTGCTTCTTCTAAAGATGTCCACGTTTGATTTCCGTAACGACCATAACCAATGGGTCCACCCGAATGAAAAGTTGATGTTAAAACTATAGAAGGATTTAGTGGTGCATCGGGTGTAATCGGCGGACGTCCAGCAGTAATCGCACTTGTTTCAATCTTTTTGCTCATCTGCTCATCCTATGCCGATGCTTCTAGCACTGCCATTGCTGCGTTGTGGCCGGGAATACCGCTTACGCCACCGCCACGAATAGCTCCTGCCCCACAAATAAAGATGCGGGCATCATCGGTTTCCACTCCCCAACGTATGTGCTGGTTATCTTCACGGAAAGGAAAACTCAAATCCTTATGGAAGATATTTCCACGGGGCAGACCGACTTCGCTCTCAATATCCAGGGGTGACTTAATTTCAATAGCCGCGATTATATTTTCAATGGGTTCAACTAAATACTGATTAATTGAGGCTAGGGCGGCTGTAAGTGCAGCAGCTTTAGCGGCTTCATTGTCAGCATCAAAGAGGGCGGCTGGTGTGTGTAAACCAAAGAGTGTGAGAGTTTGATATCCCTGCTCTTGCAGTTCAACGCTAAGAATAGATGGATCAGTTAACGTGTGACAGTACATTTCTATAGGAAGCATTCCTGGCACATTGCCAGCCTTGGCATCCAAATAGCTTGATTCACACTCAGCAAAGGATTCATGGGCATGAAATGTTCCAGCAAAAGCTAATCGTGGATCCATTCCAGATTTCAACTTAGGCAATGACTTTAACAAAATATTTATCTTCATCTGTGAGCCTTCAAGGCTGATAGGAGGAGTTTTTCCACGTAGCTGCGCCAGAACTTGTGGGGCAGCATTGCTCAATACATAACTAGAAGTAATTGTTGTTCCATCTTCTAGTGAAAGAGTTGCTTTATCTGCAGTTGTAGTAACCGATGAAACTCTAGAATTAACCCTTATCTCCACACCAGCTGCAGTTGCCACACGCACTAACTCTTTAACTAAAGCTCCCATTCCACCGCGTGGAACTTTCCACTCGCCAGTTCCATTTCCAATCAAGTGATACAAAAAGCAGATGTTTGCTTGCATTTCATAGGCTGAAGCGAAAGTTCCAATCAGTGCGTCGGTCAGAATTACTCCACGAACTACGTCATCCTTAAAGCGTGCTTGAATTACTTCACCGATAGGGCGCTCCATCAAGTAATCCCACACTTGAGGCATGTCAATCTCTGCCTTTAATTCACTTCGACTCTTTAAGGGATGGAGCATAGAAGGTGCAATTTTGAGTGCAAACTCAGCTATTTCATTATAAAAATCCTGCCAAGCCACCCACTCAGCACCAGTTGGATCTAACTCATTAAATGAATCTTCTGTTGCTTTATCCCACTGGCGCGCAACATAGAGCCCAGAGTCTTTACCGCCTCGAGAGTAAGGGGTGTAGCTAGATACAGTCCGAGAAATGCGTTCAAAATTTAAGCCCAGATCACTCACAATTTGGTCAGGTAGAAGTGAAATCAAATACGAGTAACGAGAGAGCATGGCGTCATATTCGGGAAATGCTCGAACACTCGTTGTTGCTCCGCCCACCTCTGCATTAGCTTCAAGGATTACTACAGATTTGCCAGCTTTAGCTAAATACGTTGCTGCAACAAGGCCATTATGACCCCCACCGATAATTGCAACGTCATAGTGCATCACTACAAAGATTTCACAATTCGATCTATCGCCTCAGTCAGAATTGTTGGGCTCGTTGCATAATTTAAACGCACGAACTGAGAACTTTGCGGGCCATACATATATCCAGCATTGAAAGCCACCTTGCCGCGCTCCAATAGTGTTTGGGCAGGGTTTTCGCCCAGATTTAGCGCTGATAAGTCCAGCCAAGCAACATAGCTGGACTGAGGTAAATGGGTTTTTACTGAAGGTAGTTTGGCACTGAGTAAATCGCGAACCATTATTGAATTCTCTTCCAATGTATCAATTACTGAATCTAGCCAGACTTCGCCATCTTTAAATGCTGCAGCCGATGCGAAGGCACCAAGGATTGAAGATCGAAATTTAACAGCTAGTGGCATCAAGGCTAGAACCTCATCGATTGCCTTATTTTGGGAAACAATTAAAGCTGACTTAAGTCCTGCAATATTCCACCCTTTTGAAGCAGAAGTTACGGCAATACCTACTTCTCGAGCGGTTTCACTAATAGTCAAGAATGGAACAAATTCATGTGATTTAAAAACTAATGGTGAGTGAATCTCATCGCTGATGATAATCACGGCATATTTCTTTGCCATTTCTGCAATTCGAGTCAGCTCTGCACGTGAATAAATTCGACCTAACGGATTATGAGGAGAGCAAAGCAGATGAACCTTAATGCCAGATGCGTATGCTTTCTCAACTTCATCAAAATCTAGTGACCAAGGATTTACATCATCACTCTCAGAAACGCTCTTGACAAAGGGAACATCAACTTTTTCTAACTGAACTTCGTTGATCCAGTTATAGAAATTTTGATATACCGGTGAATTAATAAGGATGCGATCACCTGGCTTAGTAAAGACGCGTAAAACTTCAACACAGCCAACCCCAACATCTGCTGCAATTCTCACCTGCGACTTATCTATCTCCCAGCCCCAGCGCTTGGCACAAAATGCGGCAAAGCCATCGGCTAACTCAGGAACTGGTCCTAAATAACCAAGGTCTGAGTGATTCACCATCTCGATTAACACGTCACGAATTGGTTGCGCTATCGGAAAATCCATCTCCATGACCGGGAGAGGCAGAACATCTGCTGGAAATCCCCGCCATTTTTCAGAGCTATGTGTCAGAAGCTCACTTAGTGCGGGCGCAACAACGTTGTTATCGGGCATAGCGGCTAGGTTACCCTGCCCAGCTCAATTAGCGAAAGAGGCTAAAACTACGCCTCTTCGGGGCTAATGCGGCGCGTTGAGTTTCGAACTACCAAAGTTGTTGGAAGTACTAATGATGGTGGATCTATATTTGGTTTTCGTAATCTCTCCATAATTGACCACGCCGCCATTTCACCCATCAATTGCACGGGCTGTTCAATAGTTGTTAGCTCTGAAAACTCTGCCATCTCATGACCATCAAAACCGACAATAGAAATATCATCTGGAGCTTTTAGCCCATGCCTGCGAAGTGCTTGCATAGCTCCCATGGCCATCTCATCAGATTCACAAAAAATAGCTGTTGGTCGGTTAGGGCGAGCTAATAAATCATCCATTGCGCGGGCAGCGGTATGCATTGTGAAATCACCATGGACTTCTCTTTGAGGTAACCACTCAAGGCCATTTTCTGCTAACACTTGCATGAATCCTTTGCGCCGATCTTGTGGAACGCTAAAGTTAAATGGATCATCAGGACGCCCTGACATTAATCCGATTTTCTTATGTCCTTGATTGACTAAATGTTGAGTTGCAGAACGAGCGCCAGCAATATCATCGATTTTTACAGAGGCACACTTTTCATGATCCATGCCAACTAAGGCAATTGGAATTCCAAGGCTGAGCATGGAATCAAATTCCTCAACCGTTGGTGGCAAGCTAATAACAATGAGTGCATCAACGCGACCTTTGAGTAACTGGTGTTGAAATAATCTCTCGCGGCCCTTCATTTGGCTGAAGTTATAGAGAAGAAGATCAAGGCCCGCTTCACGCAATGCCTGCTCTGCACCGCTAATTACTTGTGAGAAATACCAACGAGAAATATAAGGTGCTACAACTCCCACGCTATTTGTTCGCCCAGAGGCGGTACTGCCCTTGATAGGTGTAAGCGGATAATTTAACTTCTCGGCAGCTGCAAGAATCTTTGATCGCGTGGAGTCATTGACATGGTGAAGGCCGCGAAGGGCGCGTGAAACAGTTGCCGTGGAGACCCCGGCTTCCTCTGCAACTTCCTTGATTCCAGCCACGCAACTCCCCCACACACTGTAAAAACCTGCAAATAGTTCCGCAAGAGACTGCAAACTAGGCCATGCGCGCTGCAAATGGCAAGAGCTTGGATCAAATTAAGGCTAAATTGGTGACCATGAGCAATCAAATTGAAACCCAGATTGATGTGTCCCTGACGGAGCGAAATCGCTTAAGCGCACTTTTTCGCATCATCCTTATCGTGCCAATAGCAATCTTTGTCGCATCTTTTGCACCTCAGCAATTTGATTCGGGCACTATGTCGTGGGTTACTGGATTTTTCGTTCTGCCCGTAGCTCTATCCGTAGTTTTCCGCCAGGCATACCCATCATATTTATTGGCTTTCAATGAAGCTTTTCTATCACTCTCAACACGTGTTGATGCATATCTGCTCGTACTCACTGATGAATATCCTTCATTGGAAGAAAATGATGTTGTGAGTGTGACTTTCCCAGAAGTAGATCCAAAAGCCCTTAATCGTTACTTGCCTCTTGTGAAGTGGTTCTTAGCGATTCCTCTCTATGTAGTTGGTCTTGTTTATGCCATCTATGCCTTCTTCCTCACAATCTTTGCTTGGGTAAGTGTTGTTCTTACTGGTAATTATCCTGAGTGGTGTGCTGAAGGTGTGGTGGGAACCATTGCCTATTGGAATCGGATTCTCGGTTATGCACTTCTATTTGTCACAGACGAATACCCAACTTTCTCCCTCTAATTTATGGCGGTCCACTCTGCTCAAAAGATGCGGCGAATTGTTGCTGAAGTTGGCCAGATGGATCGCAAGTTTGCATCACTGATTGAACGTCGCCCGCTGTGCACAATAGGTCGCAACGTTCCAGATGAGTCCCATTTTGAATCCCTGGTTAATTCAGTTATCTCCCAACAGCTAGCCGTAAAGGCCGCAGAGACAATTCATGGGCGCTTAGTTGATCTTTGTAAGGGAACGATTAACGCTAAGAAGTTAATCAAACTCGATGAGATTGCATTGCGTGAAATAGGTATTTCAGGGGCAAAAACCCGCACACTCAAGGGCCTTGCTGGTGCAGTTGTTGATAAATCAATTCCTATAGATACCATCGATGAAATCCATGATGATCAAGAGATCTACGACAAATTAACTTCCCTATGGGGCATCGGTCGATGGACTGTTGAAATGTTTATGATGTTTCAATTGGGGCGCTTAGATGTATGGCCTACTGGAGATTTAGCGGTGCGCCGAGGTTGGGACATCATCCATAAAAATAAAGAAGAGACATTGGCTAAAGCCTTAGATTTCAAAGGTGAAAAACTGCATCCATATCGAAGTGTTGTTGCCTGGTACTGCTATCAAGCTGTTCATGAAAGCCGTGGGTTAGATTACTAAATATCCTCAAGGATTAATGAAACTGAGTTAATGCACCAGCGCTCATCGGTAGGAACGTCATAACCCTCGCCTTTGAAGATATGACCCAAGTGTGAGCCACAGGCTGCACATCGAACTTCAGTTCGCACTCGTGGAAATAGTGAACGATCTTCAATGAGCTCGACTGCATCATCATCAGATGGTGCATAGAAAGAAGGCCACCCACATCCTGAATGAAACTTAGTTTCGCTGCGGAAAAGTTCAGCGCTGCACGCTTTGCACTTATAAACACCCACCTTGTCGGTGTCGGTGTATTCACCGGTAAAAGGTCGCTCAGTTGCAGCGTTTCGCAGCACATCATAGGAAAGTGGATCTAGCTTGGCTTTAAGGGCCAATTCATCTATTGATACAGGATAATTTTTCTTGCTCATACATTAATTCCTGCACTGGGAAAAGCAACACCTGTGCTGGAATGACAGTCATATCCGTTGGGGTTTTTCTGTAAATACTTTTGGTGATATTCCTCTGCCAAGAAATATTGAACCCCTTCGGCGCTCTTAATCTCCGTAACAATCTCATCTAAGCCTTTTGGAGTTAATACATTTTGATAAACATTTCGTGAGTTAACCGCAGTCACATATTGCTCAGGAGTAGTTGTGTAGATGGCACTTCGGTACTGTGTTCCGATATCTCCACCTTGTTGATTTAAAGAGGTTGGATCATGCATGGTCCAAAACTCTTCTAGTAATCTCTGATAACTCACTTGTGACTCATCGAATGTAACTTGAACTATTTCAGCGTGACCAGTAACTCCGGTGCATACTTGTTCATATGAAGGATTAGCTCGCGTGCCACCCATATAACCAACAGATGTTTCTTTCACACCATCCATCTGCCAAAAACGGCGCTCAGCACCCCAAAAGCAACCTGTTGCAAAATATGCCAGTGAACTCATAGCGCTCATTCTGACAGTTTCGCGAGATAGATGCACCCGCTGATAACCTACTCATGCTCATGAGCCCCCGTAGCTCAGGGGATAGAGCACCGCCCTCCGGAGGCGGGTGCACAGGTTCGATTCCTGTCGGGGGCACTCACTTGACCTATATCACCCTAATTTTCTAAATCTCTTTCCATTCATCCTTGTTAATCACTGCCAAACAAGGGAGAATTCACATCTTGCGCGACATCGATGTGCGTATATCCACCACAAGGTTTTAGATGATTTGGGTATGCCCAAATCTTTTATATGAAGGGGGCACCCCATGGATTGGCGACATCAATCAGCGTGCCGCGATGAAGATCCTGAACTCTTCTTTCCGGTTGGAAATACTGGACCAGCAATTACCCAAATCGAAGAAGCTAAAAAAGTTTGTAACCGTTGCATCGTTAAAGAACCATGTCTTGCTTGGGCCTTAGAGAGTGGGCAAGATGCTGGAGTGTGGGGCGGGCTTTCAGAAGATGAGCGCCGCGCACTTAAGCGCCGCGCAGCACGTAATCGTGCCCGTTTAATGGAGCAGCAAAACCAATTCTAAAGTGGAAAACGCAAGTGTGCTTGGGTGCCTGAATCCGTTGATTGTAATTTCAAAACACCTTTGAGTTCATTCTCTGTAAGTGTTCTGACAATCTGAAGTCCTAGATTTGAAGAAGTCGCTAAATCAAAACCTTCAGGTAATCCAACTCCATCATCTGTAATATTGATGACGCACTCGTTGCTATAGCGAGATAGTTCAATTGAAAGCAAGGAACCTTCTTCAGCCAAGCCATGTTCTAGGGCATTGTGCATTAGCTCTGTAACGACAAGTGAGAGTGGGGTTGCGAGCCTGGATTCAAGTGAGCCAAGTTCTCCCTTTCTCTCAATCCGTAGTTCTCCCATTCGAGGACTTAGTTCAAGTGCATGAGTTATCAAACTAGTAAGCACTTCATCAAAGGCAACAGTATTTTCACTACTTGTTGAAAGCGTGTCATGAACAAGTGCAATAGAGGCAATACGTCGAACCGCTTCATTAAGGGCCGATGATGCACTCGGATCTTCGATTCTACGAGCTTGCAAGCGAAGAAGGGCTGAAACAGTCTGGAGGTTGTTTTTAACACGGTGGTGAATTTCCCGGATAGTTGCATCCTTAGTAACAAGCTCTCTGTCTCGCCTGCGAAGTTCAGTCACATTTTGCAATAAAACAATTGCACCGATTCGATCTTCACCTTGCAGCAATGGAAGTACCAGCAGATCAATTGTTGCACCTTGATTATCAATATCAACGCGTCGCAAAGTTTTTCCATTAAGACGCGTGCGAATTCCTTCTTCATGGGGATCAGGAGAATTCTTAGCAACGGCTTCGGCAACTTCGCCTAGTTTGTTATTTTCAATCTCATTTTTCCATCCCATTCGGCTAAATGCAGATCGAGCATTAGGGCTTGCATATGAAATGACACCATTCACATCCAGGCGAATCAGGCCATCTCCCACACGTGGTACTGGTTCAAAAAGTGAACCTGCATCTTGGTAAGGAAATGAACCTTGGGCCACCATCCGATAAAGGCTATGTGCAATCTCGCGATAATTTAATTCAAGTCGACTTGGTGAGCGCATTAAATCAGCGTTGCGATGTCGTGTAATGACAGCGATTACTTGACCATCAAATAGCACAGGCACAGCTTCTTCTTTAATCATCACTTCACCGAAGAGTTCAGCCTCTGAATCACGAACAATCTCACCGCTAGATAATGCCAAATCAATTCTTGGCCGGCTCCCCCACATTACTTCATCGCCAATAACATCATTAGTAAAAACTGTTGCTGCAGTTGTCGGACGGATATGTGCCACAGCTACATGTCCCGTCGGCCACATCTTCATATCTTTTCGAACAGGGACCCAAAGAATTAGATCGGCAAAAGAGAGATCTGAGAGCAATTGCCAATCAGCAACTAGCTCGCGCAGCTTGTGTGCCTGATCGATCGTAACCGAGCTGCGGCTATGAATTAATGTCTCAAACTGGGGCACGTTACTTCCACTCCCCTAGGTTTATTTCAATCTCTTGGGTTGCAAACCAGATCAATTCTTCTTCATCAGGAAAGAGAAGTAATGCGCACTGCACTTGCTCCCATGTGATTGCAGAGTTCAAGGTGACTGAATTTTCATTGACTGCGTTAACCTGCTGGGCCTCTAACTCAATAGCTAAAACAATTCCAGGTGCTTTATCTGATGAACGCAGTTCAATGGCATCTTGCGCTGCCTCAAGGGATAAGAGATATTCAATCTCTTCTTCACCCAAATCTTCATTTTCACCGACATAAAAAGGCGTCGGAGCCAAAATTGATTCTATGGTCTTGCTTCCAGAATTAAGGAAGACAGCAAGCTCATCGTGAGATAGTGGAAGATAGGCTCGCATGCCTTAATAGTATTAGAAGTTAACGCTTGAGCTCACTGGCCATTGTTGCAATTGATTTACGCAGCGCAGAGCGCATATTGACCTCTATGAGTGTGGCCTTTTCCTCTAGAGCCTTGGATGCCGCCCGCAGATCTCGGTTTATGACTCGAACACGCAATGGTCGCAATCTCGTAGTAATTGCCAGGAACTGGGCTTCTTCATCAGCACCTTTTTTGCCTTGAGATCGCATGTTGAGTGTGAAGCTAAGTGCAGCTCTAATAGAAGTTTTTTCCAGTAAAGCACAGACCTGTTCTAAGCGATGGATTCCAAGTAGGTCTGGACGAGTAATAACCATGAGCTCATCGCCTTGGTCGCAACTCCATGTGGTCATCGTTGATGTCCATCGCCTATCAGTTAAGCGATTAGATAACCCAGAAATAGATCCTAAATCAATGACTATGTTGTCAAAACTCTGTGTTGCACTCTCCATCAACTGATCAATACTTCCAGATTCTTGCTGAGTAATTTCAGCAATTGCTAGTTGTGGGGCAATGGTCCTCCATCCTGACTCAGATTGAACATTACGAATTGCAATCAGGGCAGCTATGGATGGCGCTCGAAAGTTTGCATCAATAAGTAGCGTTGACTTACCTAAGATGCTTAACTCCATGGCCAGATTGAGGGCAATAGTTGTGCACCCTGTGTCACTGCCTGCAGATCCAATCGCTACTACGTGAGCTTTGCGGTTAGCCCGACTTACCTGACTTGCTGGGCGCAGCATAGGTGCACGGATAAAACCTCGCACAATACTCACAAGATCAGTGGCAGTTGCTGGATTGGGATGTAATTCTGCGAACTCTGGATTAGTTTTTGATGAAAATCCAACGACTTGTTTAACCTTTGTCGTTAAGTTCTTCACCACTTCACTAGAAATTCCTGGTAAATCTGGAGAATAAATAAGAAGTGAACTGGCAGCTTGTTCTGAATTGCTTAAGCAAAATCTCTCAAGTGCCTCTGTATCAATAGCCCTAAAAACCACACTCCACCCCTGTGCAAAGAGAGTTCCAGAAACAAAGCCCTCGAACTGGGCATCTGATATCGCCGTGATTACAACTGGCAGTTCTTGGCTAGACATTAGAGCTAATCACTACCAAGCGACCAGAAGTTGTGGCAGATAGAAGGCGTAGTACTTGCGTTTGCTCAACTGAGACTGTTATCGCTGCATCTGTACCAAAGTTCTTATTTTTTACATCAGCACTAATAATAGGAACACTGCCCAGAATAAGAATCGGATCCTGTGGTGATTCACCATTGAGGCTATCGATAACCCAATAGATATCTACCAGGGAGCCAACATAAATTCCAGCAGAAAGATCAACAGATCGAATACTCAATGGGACAGCGCTACTGGCCATAGTTTTGGCTGTGGAACTCACTGAGTTAATGGCCATAACTTCACCGGCAACTACATTCTTTATGACTACTTGTCCTAGTGGATTCAAATCTCTGGACAGATAAACCATGGAGCTAGAGGACAAATCCATATCCATGAGTGAAAGATCTCCAGTTGAGATTTGATGCCCGCTCTGTAAATCAATAGTTGCAACCCAATACTCTGTCGTTGATCGAGAGAAGCTGGCTAAAAAGAAGGCTGATAGAAATGAAGCGATGATGAGGGAAATGGCTAAAGGCATTCTGGATCTACTATTTGAAGGTGGTTTTCTCATGAGTGCACCCAAGTGCATTGACTGACACTGGCCTCAACTTTATCCACACTCATCCTTTGTGATGAGAAGAATTCAACCCAATGGTTGAGCACATGAGGTGCAAATAGTTGAAGCCTTCACTCATGACAACCAACCCAGTATCAGAAGAGATATTAATCAGTAGTTTTCGCATTGAAAAGCTAACAAGTTCTTCAGATATCGACTGGCAACATCCGCTACTAGAAATCTTTAGGCCCCAGCCGCTGACTCAACCACTCACACTCAGCAAGCTCTATCTAGTGCCATCTCGATTTGATGATGAGTTCGATCCAGATTTCGCTCCGGAACCCACATCTGCACACGATCTACCTGAGCTTAAGGTGTGGACCGAACGCTTTGTCCACTCAATTGTTGAGATTTGGGCAGGACGACGCTCACCCAGGCAAGTTGAATCTTTGTGCCACCACAGAATCTTCTCTGACTTAGTTCGACAATCAGGCTCACAAAAGGAGATTGGGCACGTTCGTAAGATTCATATTCAGGAACCACTAGATGGAATTTGTGAAGCAACCATCACTATTCGATATGAGAATCGATTGCGCTCGATGCTAGTTCGATTTGAAGGTATTGATAAACGTTGGTTGTGTACTGCTCTTACCTTGCTTTAAGCAGCACCATGGCAACGCTTGTATTTCTTACCTGAACCACATGGGCATTGCGCATTACGAGAAACATCTCCAGTAGTTTTCACTCCAGATTCATCTGCGGCTGTGTATTGAAGACCGCTAGAGGACAATGGCTTAGCTTCAAGACCTGCGCCACTCACTTCTTTGCTCGCGGCCTCAACAGTTACCTCGATATTGAATAGGAATCCTGCAATCTCTTCCTTGATTGCATCCATCATCGCTGAGAACAAATCAAAGCCTTCGCGTTGATATTCAACGAGTGGATCACGCTGGGCCATGGCGCGAAGGCCAATTCCCTCTTGCAAATAATCCATCTCATATAGATGCTCGCGCCACTTGCGATCAAGAACAGAGAGCAAAACCTTGCGCTCTAATTCGCGCATAGCCTCTGATCCAAGTGACTCTTCGCGCTTTGCATAAGCCGCTTTGCAATCTTCAATAACTGCAACCGTTAAGAACTCTTCATCAAGTCCTGCTCGTGAACCAACACGAGCAACAAGCTCATCGATAGTAAATGAGATTGGATAAATGGTCTTAAGTGCATTCCATAAAGTATCTAAATCCCAATCCTCTGAATAACCTTGGGAGGTGGCCATGCTTACGTAGGCAGTTAGCGTGTCACTTACAAAAGTGGCTACCTGATCCTTGATATCAGCACCCTCTAGGACCATTCGACGCTCACCATAAACAACTTGGCGCTGGCGATTCATTACATCGTCATACTTCAAAACATTCTTACGCATTTCAAAGTTCTGTGATTCAACCTGGGTTTGTGCTGAACGAATAGCGTTACTCACCATTTTGGATTCAATAGGGGCATCTTCGGGAATGCCAGCAGCTGTTAAAAAGCGCTCAACCATTCCTGAGTTAAATCGACGCATAAGTTCATCTTGAAGTGAGAGATAGAATCTTGATTCACCAGGATCACCTTGGCGGCCAGAACGACCACGCAACTGATTATCAATGCGCCGAGATTCATGTCGCTCGGTTCCTAAAACATAGAGACCACCGAGGGCAATTACTTCTTCATGGCCAAGTGCAACCGCTGCCTTTTGGCGAGTGATTTCCTCTGGCCACGCTTTTTCATACTGCTCTGCATCATCAACTGGAGAAAGACCTCTGCGCTGTAATTCAAAATCTGCCATGAACTCAGGGTTTCCACCCAGCATGATGTCAGTACCGCGACCAGCCATATTTGTTGCAACAGTTACTGCGCCTTTAACACCTGCGCGAGCGATAATTGCCGCTTCGCGCTCGTGATGCTTCGCGTTTAGAACTTCATGGGGAACTCCAGCTTTGCGAAGAAAACTAGAAAGTTCCTCTGACTTTTCAACGCTGACTGTTCCAACTAGAACTGGTTGACCCTTGCGGTATTTTTCAGCAATGTCGGCCGTAACTGCGATGAATTTGCCAGCCTCGGACTTATATACAAGATCAGGCTGATCAAGACGGATCATGCTGCGATTTGTTGGAATTGGAACAACACCTAGCTTGTAAATCTGGTGGAATTCTGAAGCCTCTGTCATGGCCGTACCAGTCATACCTGAGAGCTTCTCGTAAAGGCGGAAATAGTTCTGCAATGTAATAGTTGCAAGAGTTTGGTTTTCATCCTTAATTTCAATGCGCTCTTTTGCCTCTAACGCTTGGTGCAATCCCTCGCTATAGCGACGTCCGGCCAGCATGCGACCGGTGTGCTCATCAACGATGAGTAGTTCGCCATTCATCACTACATAATCTTTATCACGCTTAAAGAGCTCTTTTGCCCGCACAGCGTTATTGAGGTAACCAATCATTGGCGTATTGGCAGCCTCGTAAAGGTTACCGATTTGTAGAAGCTCTTCAACCTTTGTTACGCCATCTTCAAGAATTCCAATCGTGCGCTTCTTTTCATCAATTTCATAGTGAACCTCGCGCTGTAATTTACCTACAAGATTTGCAAACTCCACATACCACTTCGTAGCTTTATCAGCAGGTCCACTAATGATTAATGGAGTACGTGCCTCGTCAATTAAAATAGAGTCAACTTCATCTACTACGGCAAAGAAGTGATCGCGTTGAACACACTCTTCAAGTGTCCATGCCATGTTGTCGCGCAAGTAATCAAAACCAAATTCATTATTTGTGCCATATGTAATGTCAGCTAGGTATGCCTCACGTCGCTCTACTGGAGTCATATTGGCCAAAATCACGCCAACCTTTAATCCTAAGAAGCGGTGAATACGTCCCATCCATTCGCTATCGCGCTCTGCTAAATAATCATTTGTTGTGACAACGTGAACTCCGCGGCCAGCTAATGCATTTAAATATGAAGGCAAAGTTGCAACTAAAGTCTTTCCTTCTCCTGTTCGCATTTCTGCGATATTGCCTTTATGAAGTGCGGCTCCACCCATAATCTGAACGTCGTAATGGCGCTGGCCCAGAGTGCGCTTTGCAGCTTCACGCACAACAGCAAATGCCTCAGGCATTAAATCATCTAATGACTCGCCTTTAGAAAAACGCTCTTTAAAGAGTTCGGTTTGTGCTCGAAGCTCAGAATCAGTCATTGCAACAATTCCAGATTCATGTGCATTAACGAGCGCAGAAATCTTGCTCAGCTCCCGAAGGATGCGGCCCTCGCCTGCACGCATAAGCTTGTCAAAAAACGCTGGCATCAATGCAACCTTTCAAAGCTCACGAACTGATGTACTCCAATTTCCCAGCCCCTATCGTAGAGGTTGGGCCACGCAAGCGGTAACCGAGCCCAAGACCGTAAATCCATGTGAGTTCAGGGCTCTGGCAGCCTCAGAGACGGTGGCTCCTGTAGTGACTACATCATCAATGAGAATTAACTCACCCCGAGGATAAATGTTCTCAGCTATTCCAAAAGCTCCGCGCATGTTGTTAGCCCTTGCCTTTGCGCTAAGAGTGCTCTGATCTTTGACCTTACGAATAATCGTTAATGCTGGAATTACGGGTATAGATGTTCTCACAGATATTTCATTGCAAATATTGGGAATAAAACTTCTACCTCGTCTTCGTTCATTTACTACCGAAGAAGGAATCGGCACAAGCCGCACATTATATTTATCAAAATTAGCTCTACTAAGAACGTGAATTATGGCCTCAATAATTAATTCATCAGCTCCTTTCAAACCACGCTCTTTGGCTGCCAAGATTATTTTGCTTGCAGTTGCAGAATAGAGAACTGCTGAATTAACTCGTAACCCTTGAATATGGGTGAGATAGTAATGTGGATGCCATTCTCGTCGGCAATTTGAGCAAATGGATATTCCAATTGCATTACAGCCATAACAACGAGTGGGAAAGAGCAACTGGCTTAGCTCTGAAATAACCTGCATATTGCCAAGTTATCGTGAAAAGAATTGAGAGAAACTTACTTGTGGAAACTAGGCATGTACATCATCTGGTATTAATTTAATTAAGCGTGATTCAACGCCTTGTCGAGTTTGACGTGGCAGCGTTAAAACAAAATGTGCTCCTTTGCCAGGTCTTCCCCACGCTTCAAGCTCTCCATTGTGCAAACGAGCATCTTCTAGGGCAATTGAAAGTCCTAAACCAGTACCCCCACGAATTCTTGCTCGTGAAGGGTCAGCGCGCCAAAAACGATCAAATACTCGGGTAAGGGCGTTTTCATCCAAACCAATTCCATAATCTCTCACACCAACTGCCACATCATGTTCACTTGCCACGATTGTGATTGCAACTGGCTTTTCTTCAGCGTGATCGATGGCGTTTGAGAATAAATTACGCAAGATGCGCTCAACTCTTCGAATATCTGCTTGCACATTAATACTCTCGGCAATGCAATAAATGCGAAGATCTGTAGACCTCTCTCGGGCCACTAGCCCCAAGTCCTGCGCACATCGATTAACCAACAAGACAATGTCAAAGTCAACGGCTTCAATAACAGCAACTTCAGCATCAAATCGACTGACTTCAAGTAAATCCTCAAGTAGTCTTTCAAAACGATCTAATTGAGCCACTAAAAGTTCAGTACTTCTTGATACGACTGGATCAAAACCATCACGGGAGGCGTTAATGACCTCAGAGGCCATTCGTAGCGTGGTTAGTGGTGTTCTAAGTTCATGGGAAACATCTGAAACAAATCGTTGCTGCACTCTCGAGAGATTTTCTAGGCGTGCAATTTGTTTCTCTAAGGACTCGGCCATCTCATTAAAGGCAGTTCCTAAAGTGGCAATTTCATCTTGCGACACTACTTTCATCCGTTGGCGAAAGTCTCCAGATGTAAACTGGGTTGCAATCGCTGCCGCCTCACGAACAGGTCGAACAACTTGGCGAACTACAAGCCAAACAATTAATGCAATTAGCAGAACTAAGAATGAGCCTGTCAAAGCTAAGAGACGTTGAATCAATTCTAGGGTTGCGTTTTGATTAGCAAGAGAAAAAATCATATACATTTCATACTGACCGGCCCCAGGTATCTGAACTTTTTGACCAAAAGCCAGACCAGGGATTCTTAAGCCACCTGCGTATTGGAGAGTGACATTGGAAGAGACTAAATCAGCACTTTTGCGTACACGCTTACTTAAATTCTCAGGAATTGATGCTGGATCAACTTGGTTAGAGGTAATTTCATAGTTTTGAATGCGATTGTTACCAGGGCTTCGCATGAAGACAACTTCTCTGGCATTTTCATTCGTTGTAAGTGAAGTTGCTGAGCTAATAATGTCGTTAATAACCTTAAATACAGCAGCTTCTTTTTCACCTTCAGCTAATAGAAAACGGTATTCAGCTGAAAATATTGTTGAACGTGCCTCAATACGTGATGACTCCAGATTTACTTTCCTAATACCCGTGGCTAACTGAGAGTTAAGCGCAGAACCAGTTAGGTAAACAACGCCTAAGGAGAGCAAAACAGTTGAAATAATCACTCTAGTTGCAAGTGAATTACGAAGGCGTAAGAAAATACGGTTCATAGTTTAGGAACCGCCCATCACTCCAGCTTTGTAACCAACTCCGCGCACAGTAACCACAATTTCAGGTCGCTCTGAATCATGCTCGATCTTGGAGCGAAGACGTTGAACGTGGACATTGACCAGACGTGTATCAGTGGAATGGCGATAGCCCCACACTTCACTGAGCAACGCATCACGCGTAAATACACGGCCAGGCTCTTTAGCCAGTGCTACTAATAAATCAAACTCCAAGCGAGTCAATAAAATCTGCTTACCTGCGCGCAAAACTTGATGTGCTTGAACATCTATGGCTAAGTCGCCAATAGTTAATAATCCAGCGACATCAACATTTGTTCGGCGCAAGCGTGTGCGAATACGGGCAATCAACTCTGATGGATGTCTAAAAGGTTTAACCATGTAATCATCTGCCCCAGCTTCAAGCCCACGCACAACATCATGCGAATCACCTTTTGCGGTTAACATAATGATTGGAACCATTGATTCTGCTCGAAGTAATCTACAGACTTCAATGCCATCGAGTCCAGGCAACATAACATCCAACAGAACTAAGTCTGGTGGATTGTTACGAAATACATCGAGAACTTCATCCCCGCGACTTACAAGGTCTACATCAATACCTGCACCGGTTAAAACAATGCCGAGCATTTCGGCAAGGTCCTGGTCGTCATCGACGACCATAACCAATGTCATTAGCTACCGTGCTCCCAAGAGTTCAAGTACATATCTTGTGCTGGAGTAAGTGTGTCAATGAGGCCGCCCATGCTCTTTAACTTTAAGCTAGCAACTTCCTTATCGATATATGTAGGAACGTTGTGAACACCAGGCTTCAAGTTCTTAGCTTCTTTAACAAGGTATTCGGCAGTTAATGCTTGATCAGAAAATGACATATCCATAACTGATGCTGGGTGACCTTCTGCTGCGCCAAGGTTTACAAGGCGACCTTCTGCAAGAAGAAGTAAACGGCGACCATCAGCCATTACATACTCATCAGTCTGGTGGCGCATCTTTACATTCTTCTTCACTGAATGCTGTTCTAGCCAAGCAACGTCGATTTCAATATCAAAGTGGCCTGAGTTAGCCATGATTGCGCCATCCTTCATTACTGCAAAGTGCTCATCGCGCAATACATCACGGTTACCAGTAACAGTAATGAAAACATCGCCAACCTTTGCAGCATCTGCCATTGGCATAACGCGGAAACCTTGCATCATCGCATCTAACGCCTTAGTTGGATCAATCTCAGTAATGATGACATCAGCGCCCATTCCCTTTGCGCGTTCTGCAACACCCTTACCGCAGTAACCGAATCCAGCAACAACAAGGATGCGTCCTGCTAGAAGGAAGTTAGTTGAACGAAATACTGCATCAAGAGTTGATTGACCTGTTCCATAACGGTTATCAAACATGTGCTTTGTGTCTGTATCGTTCACAGCAATCATTGGGAACTGAAGTGCTCCATCTTTTGCCATCTGGTTCAGACGGATAACTCCTGTTGTGGTTTCTTCGCAACCACCAGCGATATTTGGAATTAATTCTTTGCGAGTTGTGTGAAGAGTGTTGACGAGGTCGCAACCATCATCGAAAACTTGGTGTGGTTCGATATCAAGGGATGCGTTGATGTGCTTGTAGTAACCATCGCGGTCAACAGCGTTGCGAGCAAAAACTGAGATTCCATACTCATGGACCAAAGCAGCTGCAGTGTCATCTTGAGTTGAAAGTGGATTTGATGCACATAGAGCGATATCAGCACCGCCAGCTTTTAGAACGCGCATTAAGACAGCTGTCTCAGTTGTTACGTGCATGCACGCAGAGATGCGAACACCAGCAAAGGGTTGTGACTTTTCAAAGCGTTGACGGATTTGAGCAAGAACAGGCATATTGCGCTCTGCCCATTCAATGCGCATGCGTCCCTGTGTAGCAAGAGATGCATCTGCAATATCGTGCTTTGGAAGAGTAGAAGTAACTGGTACGTTCACGAAAAGCTCCTTTTATCGACTGCGGTCAGGAGCATAGGTTACTGCCCCCACGCCTAAAGCGAGTAATGAAGGCACGCACCTAGCCACGAATAAGGGAGAGAACCTCATCACGTAGCTCTTGCATGCGCTCTGGCGCCTTGGCCTCAACGTTGAGTCTAAGCAATGGCTCTGTATTCGAGGGGCGAAGATTAAACCACCACGTATCGCCATTGACTGTGAGTCCATCAAGATGATCCGTTGTCACCCCGGCCATAGAACTATACGTGGCCTCAACTAATGCAGTTGCTGCCTGCGTATCTGTAACTTTGGAATTGATTTCACCACTGAGGAAATATCGCTGATACGGCTTTAAAATCTCTGACATAGATTTATTAGATTCTCCTAATGCCGCGATTGCATGCAGAGCTGCAAGTGCGCCTGAATCTGCTCTCCAGAAATCATCAAAATAAAAATGGCCTGAATGCTCCCCACCAAAAATCGCTTTACTTTCAGCCATCATTTTCTTTATATAAGAATGTCCAACACGAGAGCGAAGCCCAACGCCACCATTTTCTTCAATAACTTCTAGCACAGCCCGCGATGAGATTAAATTATAAATAATCGTTGCTCCAGGGTTTTTCTTGAGCTCGCGCTCTGCAATCAAAGATGTTAAATCGGATGGATTAACTGCTTGAGCTTTCTCATCAACTAAAAAACAACGATCAGCATCACCATCAAAAGCCAGACCTAAATCTGCACCGTGTTTGATAACTGCTTTTTGAAGATCTCGCAGGTTCTTTTCATCTATTGGATTTGCCTCATGATTGGGGAAGGTTCCATCTAGTTCAAAGTACATAGGGATTATTTCGCAGTTTAGCCGCGCAAATATCGCTGGAGCTGTGTGTCCAGCCATTCCATTTCCTGCATCTACAACGATTTTAAGCGGGCGAATGGTGGTGAGATCTACAAGGCTTAAAAGGTGATCCACATACTCTTCAAGCATGTCCCGTTGAGTTTCAACCCCAACTGAGCGAAGTTCAAGTGCTGAACCTTTGCGAACAAAGTTTTCAATTGTAAGTAAACCTGACTCTTTACCAATTGGTCTTGCACTGCTTAGACAGAGTTTGATTCCGTTATATTCAGCAGGGTTGTGGCTAGCGGTAAACATCGCACCTGGTAAGCCCAGTTTGCCTGAAGCAAAATACAACATATCTGTTGAGGCTAATCCAATACGAATGACATCCATTCCTAAAGAAGTAACTCCGGCAGAAAATGCATCTGCAAGTGGAATTGAAGATAGCCGCATATCTTCACCAATAACAACTGTTCCCGGCTCGCGCTGTTGTTGTAGAAAGCGGGCATATGCGACGCCTGTAGCAAAAGTAAAGTCTGGAGTTATCTCTAAATCAACGAGCCCACGAATGTCATATGCTTTAAAAATATTTGCAATCTCTTGCGACATTAATTATTCCTTACGATGGAACAGCCCGTAGGTGACCTCGGCGTCCAATTGAAGCGTGTGAAGTATCCTCACCTACAACTGCAGGTGTTTCTTCACTTCGCTTTGCAACTTCACGCACTGCATCTGCGATCGCCATTAAATCATCATCTGATGGACCAGGCTCATTTCCTGTTAGCTCTTGCTTAATAACATTCCATCCGTGTGGAACTTTCAAACGCTCACCATGAATTACACATAGATCATATGCATGTGGTTCTGAATATGTAGCAAGTGGTCCGACTACAGCAGTTGATTCAGCATAAATATAAGTCAGAGTCATCGTGGCAATTGAGCGGCAGCCCACACGAGAGCAAGCTCGACCTACCTGTGCTGGTGACTTCATGGTTAGAACATTAGTGGCCTGTGTGCCAATTATTAGGGATTGCTAGGGATTTAAAACACGAATGTTTGAATTCGGAACTTCTACTCGTGTGAGAGCACTGCCGTTCTGGATAGGAATAAATCCATAACCATTACTTGAGGCTATAAGCGCGCCAGCAAAGACCCCTTTACTGCTGGAAATAATCGTAATTGAACGTGCATTTTCTGGAACGCGCCATGTAGCGATGTCGCTGCCTTTGACTACTGCGCTGATGGTTTTTCCATTTATTAACTTGGTTTGGACTTTCACGGCAATTGAATCTCCTGCAAATGCGATCAGTGGTGATAGTCCTGTCACAGCAATCGACATCGGTGTAAGAGGTGGTGTGGCTGTGCTCCAAACAAAGTCCTTACGCCCGCTTAATGTTACTGATGATGAAATCGAAGCAACTATTGGTTCAGGAGACGTGATGCGAACAGCAAAGGCACTTGCTGAGATTTTTGGCTTGAAAGAAAACTCAGAGACCACGCCAGCATCAATTGAACGTGAACTCATGCCAACAGGAACAAAGCTGCCATCGGCGGATAAAACCTCTAACGTGAATGTTGTATTCACATCTCCGGGTGTGAGAATTCGTAATGTGTGTAAAGAGGAGGCTTTTTCACCCTTTTTAGGAAGCTGGTTAGGGATGGCTGGTATGACAACTTCTTTAGCTGCACTTGGATAGGAGTTTACAAAATCTCCACCCAGCGCTTTTAAGCCAGCCCCTTGTTCATCAATCATGAATGCGTTAACACGACCAGATCGTGGAACTACGTGAACTGCCAAGGCTTTATCACCTGGGGCAAGTGTGTCAATTGAAAATTGCATAAAGCTCTTTGACTTTAAATTTACAGATTTAATTGGTTGTTTTGCATTTTCGGTATAACTCTGAATATCTACGATGGCATCACTTAATCCGCTATTAACAAGAATGAGTCGACCACGCGTTGTGACATTAGCGGTTCCACCAACAAACCAAGCCGCAGAACTTGGCCCAGAACACAGGGTTCCTCCGGCCCAACTTCCTGCCCTGCTTTGCCAAATAAGTGGAGTGGTTCCCTGGGCAGAAATAACTAGGGAATCCTTGGTTACTGGAAAGCGAAGTGCCTTAAAAGGCACAGTCTTGCTACTGCGATTTTCCAATCGTTGGTACTGAACCTTGCGTGAAGAGATAGATATCTGTGAAGTTAAACCTTTGAGCGTTGGCGGACAAACCACCACTGGGTAGCTTTCAGAGTAATTACTTGGCTTCGAGACTGTGGTTACCCCTGATGCAATCATGAAACTTGCGATGAGTGCAGATAAGAAAAGAAAAGGCTTTTCGAATTTCATGCCAACTCCTTCACTGAAATTTCACGTTTTCTGCGACCAGCAGGTGCAGCCAAAATGATCGCTAGGGTCCAAGCGATTAACTGCAGTGATAGCCATGCCCGCCTAATAGTTCCATCATGAATAAGAGATATTTCACCAGCCTCTTTTACCTGAAACTGTGGCAATGACTGTTCATCTTTAGCACGATCTAATCGATATCCATTTTGCAGAACTTGCCATGAACGATCAAAAGTTTCCGTCAAAGTAATTGAGCCTGGACCATAAACCATGGTGCGAGCTCCTACTTCGCCAGCCTCTAACACAGAACGTGTTCCATCTTTTGCAGTAAAAATAATTCGACCAGTCACACCAGTGACTCTCCAAACAACACCAGCCGAAGTTGCTGATGTGCGAGCAAATCCACCAAGACCATCGATGGTTCGAATCACATTGCGACTAAATGGGTTTTTAACAAATACATACTTGATTCCATATGAAGAAAAGACTTGGCTGCTATTAATTCCAGAACCATCGATGAGTTCTTGAGCTGCAATTTCAATCGCTCGTACTTGCCCAGGTGCTACATCTGGTTCACCCAGTGAAATATCTTCACCTCGTGAGATGTAGTACTGGATTGATTTTGAGTTCTCAGCACCAACTTCACGTAAGACTAAAGTTTTAGTATCAGCTTCAGTAGTGAGAAAAGCTGGCATAACTCCCTTCATATTGCTCTGTACAGGTGAATCTGCACCAGCAGTAATGGACCAGCCAACACTAGAGATCGAATAAAGCGAGGTAATAATTAAAAGTAGGCCTGCCAAAATATGCCGGTAGTGAATATTGCTTGCAATGAGCACAGTTCGTAAACGGTCCAAAATGACAACACCAGCTGCCACCGATGCAAGAGTTGCCCCAACTAAGAAAGTTCCAACCCAAGTTCTAGTCCCAGCGCTATTGCCGTGCACTGTTATTGAGAGAGATGAGAACAAAACTGCTGCAGATAAAAATGAGATACCGACTTGTGCGAAAGAGCGCGCATTGGAGGATGAAAAAAGGGCAATGATTAGGAGAAGCAGAATTGGGCTAACTGTCCACCAAGGTAGAGATCCAGCACCGCCTGGATTACCCGAAAGAACTAAAGCAGTGGAACCTCCTGCAAGGTTAAGACCTGGTTCGGCTAGAAAGCGGGAAGGGCGAATGAGAGCTTCAAATGAATATGGAGCAACCAATACAAATGGGAATATCAGCAACGTTAAACGCTTGTAGAGCCTTGCCAGAAATAATGGCTTCTCCAATTTCTCGTTGTAGTCACTGAATATTGCAAATCCGATAACTCCCAAGCTCGCAAGAGTTGTTATTAAAGTAAATGAAGTTAAGACAGCTAGCAAAATAGTTAATGCATAGATGCGACGCCAGTTGTTGGTCTCTACTTGCTTCCAATCACTTAGAATCATCGGAATTTGCGGTGCAATGATTAAGGCAACAAGAGTTGCTAATCGTCCTGAGTTCACTGAGGCCAGAACTACTGGCGATAGTGCATATAAGAAACTGGCTGGAATAGTGATGAATTGGTTGTTAGAAAGCTTTCGCAGGAATGAGTGGCCCGACCACATAATCAGAAGTGGCGCAGCTAAAAAGAATATAGTTATTAAAAGCGGTGTTTTACCTAGAAACAGAGTCGATGCCAAGGCCACGACAGCAAGCCAGGCTGGGGATGCAGCTGAGCTCCCCATTCCTACTTGGTGCCAAGACTCAAAATAAATCCCCCATAAATCTCTAGCCCCACTTGGTGAGGCCACAAGTGCACCGCCATTTAAGGCCCCAAAGCGATTGCGGGATTGTATGAGAGTGATTATTGCAAGTGAGAGAAATCCAAAAATCGCTGGGTTTTTTAACAACTTACTTATCTGAAAACGTTGAGTTGGTACCAGTAAGTCCTCTTCTTCAAGTGAGTTTAAAACAGATACTGAAGAGCTCTCCGTAACAGGGATAACTTTTGCTCTAATCACTTCTGCAATGCGGGCCGCTGATAAGCGAATCTGTGACCAACGAGGAGGTATATAGGAAGAGATAACACGAGAAGACACTAATCTTTTTGTTTTTCTAAATTTTCTTGCTCTTACTATCTCAGCCGGCTGAATAATCAAGGTACCCACAGCCAATAGTTCATCGGCTGCATAGCCAGGAAGTTTTGCCAATAGATAACCAATGGAGCGCACCATTGCAGAGGCTAATAATTGAATCGATAGCCAAGGAATCATCCACCACGATGAGTTAGCTAATAAAACATAGGCAGCATTTCTACGATCAAGAAGTAAGGGGCGATGCAAGAGCGCACCATTAACGTCCACGCTGCGGCGCTCTGAAGCCGAAGCTTGCGCATGGTGGGCAACGGCAGCTGTCGTGGCAATAACTCCATGGCCAGCAACTCTGGCCCGCCAGCCAAAATCTATGTCATCACGAAAGAGGGAAAGGTTTGAATCAAAGCCACCGAGTTCTTCAAATATATCTCGTCGTATTAATGCACCTGCGGTACTGACCGAAAGAACATCATGAATACCATCATGTTGGCCTTGGTCATATTCATCGGTTTCAAGACCTGTCCAGCGAGCACCGTTGCCAGCAATACTAATTCCAGCTTCAAGTATGTGAGTGCGATCATGCCAACCTAGAAGTTTTGGACCCACCATTGCAACTTGAGGTCGATCATCAATTGCCTCTAATAGTTTTTCAAGTGCTGTTGGTGTTGGTGCGCAGTCATCATGGATTAACCAAATCCATTCACTATTGCCTTCAATATGTTTAGGCATTTTTGCAACTGCGAGCGCAACAGCATCACCAAATCCGCAGTCACGATCGGCGGCAATTAAGGCAATGCGCGCAGCTTTTATGAGTTTTGTAGATGAATCAATCGATGCTGTATCAACTGCAACAATTTGATCTGCAGGTCTAGTTTGTGAAGCCAATGCAGCAACAACTGCAGGTAGCCATGTTTCACCATCGTGTGTAACAACAATTGCGGTGACTAAATGTCTATCTGTTATTGCCACAACTAAACCACCATCTCTTAAAGAGTTGGGATTAAAAGATTACGCAGAACGGCGCTTTAAGCGACGACGTTCGCGCTCTGATAGTCCGCCCCAAATTCCAAAGCGTTCGTCATGTGCAAGTGCGTATTCCAAGCACTCTGAGCGAACATCGCAGGAAAGACACACACGCTTTGCTTCGCGAGTTGAGCCGCCTTTTTCAGGAAAGAATGCTTCTGGATCTGTTTGCGCACACAATGCGCGTTCTTGCCAAGAGAGTTCAATACTCTCCCCAGTCGCTAGTGTGATCTTTGGGCCAGTCGTGGGGGTTGGGGAGTTCGTGGCTTCAGGTTTAATCGGCATCGTCGATTCTCCTTGAAAACTTCGGGTCTGATCCCTTGTGGAAAAGACTTACTAATAAGTGAATTACACGCGTGTAAGTCGAATAAGTCAAGCCAAGACGAGCCCTTATTGGAGGTAATTCACGCTTAAATCAAGCTGGGATTTCGATTATTTCTGTATTTGTCACAAAAGATGCCGATATTTTCGCCGATTCAGCCACAACTGCCCCCGATGCAATAAATGAATTAGTGATCGTTGCAGCTGCGCCTACTTCGGCCCCAGATTCAATGATGGAAGCTGAGATATGGGCACCCGCCCCAACTACTGCGCCACTAGAAATACAGCTTCCCCCATCAATGTGTGCAGATGGATCCACCTGTGCGCCTTTCATTATTAAGAAATCCTTGCCTTGGCTTTCGATATGTTCAGAGGTTAAAGCAGCTGAATCGGCTAAGCCTGTTACTAAATCTTGTGAGCCCTTAAGTAGTGCTTGTGGTGTGCCAATGTCTAACCAATAAGAATCATCAATAAAACCAAAGACTTTCCCATGTGCAGCCACAAGATTTGGAAAGACTTCCCTTTCAACACTTACAACTCGATCTGGTTCTATTGTTTGAATCACTGAAGATTTGAACACATAGCACCCGGCGTTAATGGTATTTGTAACTGGATTTTCCATTTTTTCTAGAAAAGCTGTCACACGACCATCAGAATCAGTTGGAACACAACCATAAGAACGAGCATCTTGAACTGCTGTTAAATGTAGTGTTGCATCAGCATTATTTGCTTCATGTTCTTGTATTTGAAGTGATAAATTGTGTGAACTTAAAACATCACCATTAAAGACAACAACAGATTCATCATTCGCCAATAGTTTTGCAGCGTTTCTAATAGCACCGCCTGTGCCCAAAGGCTCTTTTTCAACGGCATAGAGCAGTTTCATTCCCCATTGAGATCCATCGCCAAAATAAGGAATGAAAACTTCAGAGAGATATGAAGTGGCAAGAACTACCGTTGTTATTCCTGCCTTTTTTGCCATAGCCAATTGATGTTCTGTTACTGGCAAACCAGCAACTGTGAGCATTGGTTTTGGTGTGTTTTTAGTCAGTGGCATTAAACGTGTTCCAAAGCCACCAACTAGAAGGATTCCAACGGCCATCAGCTAAGCCTTTAAGCGGTTAACTGCATCTTTTATGGCTGCATCAGTCACAGTCATTGCGATGCGAATATGGTTCTTACCTTTTTCACCATAAAAGCTGCCTGGGGTTGCCAGGATTCCACGCTCGGCTAACCAATCAACACTTGCCCATGCATCTTCATCTCGTGTACACCAGATGTAGAGACCAGCGCTGCTAAATTCAATTCGAAACCCGCAGGCTTCAAGTGCTGGATGCAGAGCATCACGTCGTGCGTTATATCGCCCACGTTGCTCGGCAACATGTGAATCATCTCCGAGTGCAACGGTCATTGCTTTTTGCACAGGTAGTGAAACCATCATGCCTGCATGCTTTCTGAGTTCACGAATCTTTGCAATTAACGAAGAATCACCCACAAGAAATGCTGCACGGTATCCAGCCATTGAAGAGCGCTTAGATAATGAATGAAGCGCCAAAATATTCTTGTTATTGCCTTCGGTTAAGGCCAAGACAGATGTTGGTATGGCGTGGTGCTCAAACTCCAAATAACACTCATCTGAAATCAAAACTGCATCGTTTGCTCGTGACCATGCAATGCATTCCTTTAATTCTTCAACGCTATGGACTCGCCCAGTTGGATTTGATGGTGAATTCAGCCAAGCTAAATCAGCGTTAGGCCAGCTTTGTGCACTGATAGGAACAGGAATTGACTGTGCCTCTGCGATCAATGCACCCACGTGATAGGTGGGATAAGCAATCTCTGGAATGAGCACCTTTTTAGATTCTAAAATTGTTGGTAGCCATGCAACTAACTCTTTAGAGCCAATGACTGGCAAAACATCAAAATCACCGGTTGCACCTAATCTAGATTTTGCCCAAGCTGTAATGGCTGCACGTAATTGCGCTGTTCCAGCAGTTACTGGATAGCCCGGTGAATTAGAGGCCTCACGTAATGCAGCTTGAATAAATTCAGGTGTGGGATCTACAGGGGTTCCAACTGAGAGATCAATAATCCCACCAGGGTGCGCACGAGCCTTATCTCCATAGGGGGCAAGAGCGTCCCAGGGGAAATCTGGGAGTGAAGAGCGCAAGAAAACTTACTCGCTCTTAGGGGGAAGAGCTTTTACAAGTTCATGGTCGGTGCCAGTTGCTCCGACTTTGCTGGCTCCACCTGGTGAACCGATTTCTACGAAAAATTCAGTATTAACTTTTCCAAACTGCTTCCACTGTGGTGGGACATCATCTTCATAGTAAATAGCCTCAACTGGACACACAGGCTCACACGCACCGCAGTCAACGCATTCATCGGCTTGGATATAGAGCATGCGATCGCCTTCATAGATGCAGTCCACAGGACATTCAGCGATGCAGGATTTATCTTTCACATCGATACATGGTTGGGCGATCACATAAGTCACGACTAGCCTCCGTAAGAAATATTAGTTATCAACACCCAGATTGTAATCGTATAGGCACTCCTAGCGCGATATTTGAAGTTAAGGATTATCGTTGAGCCATGAATCAGGGTCTAGAGGCCACATTTAGCGCCCTCATAGGAAAGCGCGTCACCATCCGCTTACACGAGCCCGAGGGTGGATTCCGCGACATCGTGGGTCACCTAGAGTCCCCCATCACACTTCGCAATCGCCATGGAAAACTTATTGAATTCTCTTACGATGAGATTGCATTATGGAAAGAAGTGGTTGAAATAAAGTGAGCCTTCGACTCTATGACACTGCTTCTCGAAAGCTTCAGCCAGTTACCTCAACTAATGGCACAACAACAATGTATTGCTGTGGGCCAACGGTTTATCGTGATGCACATGTGGGAAATTTAAGAACATTCCTGCTTTCAGATCTGGTGCGAAGAGTGCTGATGGCACATGGCGTTGATGTGAAACTTATTCAAAATATTACTGATGTTGGTCACATGTCTGAAGATATTGAGAATGAAGACAAGATGCTTGCTCAGGCAAAAGCTGAATCCATAGATCCCTTTACCGTGGCACGAAAATATGAGGCAGGTTTTCACACGGACTTAGCACGCCTGAATATTGAAAAGGCAGATGCTTATCCAAGAGCTAGCGCATCAATTGAGTTAATGCTTGCCATGATTGAGGAACTCATCTCTAAGGAATTTGCATATGTGGGTGAGGATGGCACGGTCTATTTTTCTGCCCAAGCATTTCCAAGTTACGGCGCGATAAGTGGTAACCGCTTAGATGCGCTCAAGCCTGGTCATCGCTATGAATACAGTGAAGATGGTGCAAAACGTTTTCATGCAGACTGGGCGCTCTGGAAAAACGCTGGCACACGAAGTGAAATGATTTGGGATTCACCATGGGGACCTGGTTTTCCTGGTTGGCATATTGAATGCTCAGCAATGTCACTTCACTTCTTGAATTCACATATAAATCTTCACGTCGGTGGAATAGATCTGCGCTTTCCACATCATGAGAATGAGCGAGCTCAGTCAAATGCAATTACTGGAAATGAGAGCGTGGATCTGTGGCTTCATGGCGAGCATCTGCTTTTTGAAGGTCGCAAGATGTCTAAAAGTGCCAGAAACGTTGTCCTCCTTAAAGATGTTATTGATCGGGGTTTTGATCCCCTTTCCGTGAGATTGTGTTTTCTAGAAAATCGCTACAGAGCCCAGATGGATTTAACATGGGCCTCGATAGAAGCAGCCGATGCAACTCTTAAACGTTGGCGCAAAAAAGTTAAAACATGGGGAACTCAAGTTGCTACCAAAGATCCTGAGCTCTTAGAAATTCTCGATAATGATTTAGACACTCCAAAAGCCATTCAATATCTGCGCAGCATAGAAAAAAATGACGACCTCAGTAATCGTGCAGCGCTATTTCTTTTTGCGGATCAAATTTTCGGTCTTGATCTTGAGCGGGAAGAAATAATCAAAGCTTTAACTCCAGAACAAGAGCAGATTCTTAAACTTCGCCAAAGCGCAAGAAATGAAAAGCAATGGGATAAAAGTGATGAGTTAAGAATTAAGTTAGAAGAAAGTGGACTTGAAATTATGGATGGACCTGAAGGCCAAACCGCAAACTGGCGTTAAGCAGGAAGCAAGATTGCAATTACCAAAGCTAAAAATCCCATATTGATCAGTGAAATTCCAACAGCAGTACCTTCAATTAAATACTCTTCATTTATGCCTGGAAAGCCTGCACGCAACACTACAAAAGTCCACGCAACTGCTGCCAATATTTTTAGAGTTCTCCCACCCCACATCCGACCAATACTCCAAATGCCAACCAAAGTTGAGAGTAAAACAAAAATCAAACCAAATGGGACTAGAGATGAATGCAAAAATACTGAGCCAGCGCCAAGGCCAGCGCCAATAACAATTGCATAGATTTTGCGCATTACAGAATCACTCCAGAGGTTAAATCGTTCTCACGGCCTTGTTCATCAAAAGGCTCACTCTTTTGCCCCTTAATCAGGGTGTAGTACTCATGTCCCCAGACTTGTAAACCCAAGTTGTTAGAGAGGGCGAAAAATGGCCCATCTAATGCAATCTGTGTTTCATGGGCTTTCATAGCTGCCATTTTGGCATCTACAAAATCATTTCCATCAATGAGAGTTGTGACAAATGAATCATCTTTCGCAAATGGTAAATCATCAACACTTTCAGCACCAAAGAAATCAGAGCCGATCTCTTTCATAGCCTCCATTCCCTGAGCAATAACTGATTTAGGGACTGTGTTCCAATAAATCTTTTGAATTTGCCACGTTGCTAATTCACTTGCCCGCATAGCAACTCGATGAGCTTGAATATGATCAGGGTGACCATATCCGCCGATTTCATCATAAGTAATCAAAACATGAGGTTTTACTTCTTCAATTATTTTAACAAGCTCGCCTGCAGCTGAATCTAAATCTGCTTGCCAGAAAACATCAGGCCGGTTATTTGATTCAGTTCCCATCATTCCACTATCTCGGTAGTGGCCTAGAAACCTGAAATCTGAAATACCCAATGCTTTCATTGCAAGAGCTAATTCCACTTCACGGTGCTTTCCTAATTCATCTTTTTCACTACTTGCTAAGTAAGAAAGAGAAGGGACTAAAACTTCTCCTTCTTCTCCGCGTGTACAGGTAACTAAAGTAACTGTGGCCCCCAGTGATGCATATAGGGCCATAGTCGCGCCGTTATTGATGGTTTCATCGTCGGGATGTGCATGCACAAGGAGAATTCGATAGCCCTGATAAGAACTTTTCATAACTTCTCCCATGCAACTATTCCTCCCTCTAAATGTCGCGAATTTGTGAAGCCCGCTTTTTGAATAAGAGCCAAGCAGGTTGCTGATCTTATTCCAGAGTGACAGTGAAGAATAATCTCCTTATCGCGTGGGAGCAGTTTGAATGCAGAAGCATCAACAAATCCAGCTACTGGTATCAATACTGAACCCGGGATTCGAGATTGTGCAAATTCTTCAGGTTCTCTCACATCAATGAGAAGAAAGTCCTCATCGGCGGCGAACTTGCTCTTTAGATCTCCAACTGAGATTTCAGGCGCGGGAGTTTTCATAGGAAGTTAATTCTGCCGTATTCACGCATGCGCTGCTACAGCTATTAGCGCAATCACCTCTACTGCCTCTACGATTACGCCAATGAGCACAATTGATACATCAAATAAGCCACGATTGCCTCGTGACGAGCGTCGCGCACTTTTGCTCTCAGCGGCCCTTGAGGTTTTCACTGCCGCTGGCTATCACTCTGCTGCAATGGATGAAATCGCAGATCGCGCAAATGTCAGCAAGCCAGTTTTGTATCAGCATTTCCCATCCAAGTTAGAGCTCTATCTTGCAGTTCTTGATTTACATATTGACTCATTAGTTTTTGAAATTCAAAGAGCAATCGCTTCAACTCCTGATAACGCCAACCGAGTGCATGCCACAGTTGATGCATATTTTGGCTTTATTGAAAAAGAGGGTGAAGCTTTTAGATTACTTTTTGAAAGTGACATGAGTGTTGAGCCATCTGTGCGTGAGCGCCTTAATCGAATGACATATGACTGCGCGGCTGCTGCTAGTGCCGTAATTTCAATTGATACAGGTCTTCCAAAAGAAGCTTCAATGCTCTTAGGTGTTGGAATGATTGGATATGCCCAAGTAACAGCACGCCATTGGTTAGACCGAGACAGCACATTAACCCGTGAACAGGCAGTTGAGTTGGTCAACAACCTCATGTGGCGAGGAATTTCGGGATTCCCGCGCAATTAATTCCGATAGGATTAGAACTATGAGCACCACTAATAAACAAATTTCTGGCGCCGTTTAACGTGTCGAAAACTTTCGCAGAGCTCCCACTACGTCCCGAAACCATTGAGGCCCTTCATGCCCATGGCTTCATCGCCCCATTTGCTATTCAAGAAATGGTATTACCTATCGCACTGAGTGATGGTGATGTTATTGGCCAAGCTAAAACAGGAACTGGAAAGACTCTGGCCTTTGGCGTTCCTGTTATCGAACGTGTAATTGCACCCAATGATCCAGAGTGGGCAGGCTTTGAACATAAAGGAATGCCACAGGTTCTTATCGTCGTTCCAACCCGCGAACTGTGTACGCAGGTAACTAAAGATATTGAAGAGCTAGCAAGTAACCGTGGAATTAGAACGCTAGCAGTTTATGGTGGGCGAGCATTTGAACCACAGATCGAAGCGCTACAAGCTGGCATTGAAATCGTTGTTGGAACACCAGGGCGACTTCTTGATCTCTCACGCCAAGGTCAGCTGCGTTTAAAGCAAGTATCACGCCTAGTTTTAGATGAAGCAGATGAGATGTTAGATCTTGGTTTCTTGCCTGATGTTGAAAAGATCTTGGCAAATACTCCTAATCGCATGCAAACCATGTTGTTCTCAGCAACTATGCCTGGCGACATCATCGCTCTTGCCCGTCGCTTTATGAATCAACCAATTCATATTCGCACTCAGGACTCAGAAGATGAAGGCGCAGTTGTTACTCGCATTAAGCAGCATGTATTACGTGCTCATGCCATGGATAAAATTGAAATGCTGGCTCGTATTTTGCAGGCCGAGGGCCGTGGACCAACCATGGTCTTTTGCCGCACCAAGCGCACCTGCCAAAAGACAGCTGAGGATCTTATGGAGCGCGGCTTTAGAGCCGCACCTATCCATGGAGATCTCGGACAGAGCGCGCGTGAAAAAGCGTTAGGTGATTTCAAAGCAGGTAAGTCAGATGTTCTCGTTGCAACAGATGTTGCGGCTCGAGGAATCGATATCGATGGAATTACACATGTAATTAATTATCAGTGCCCAGAGGATGAAAAAACTTATGTGCACCGCATTGGTCGAACAGCACGTGCCGGTGCACATGGAATTGCAGTCACATTCGTTGACTGGGATGAATTAGCTAGATGGAAGATGATTAATCAAACCCTTGATCTTGGATTGGCCGAACCAGAAGAGACATATTCCTCTTCCCCGCACCTGTATGAAGTTCTAGATATTCCAGCAGGCTCCACAGGCCGACTGACTAAAAGTAAACCAGTTGCACAAAAGGCTGCGCCAGAAAAGCGCGTTGAGAAGAAGGCTGAATCAAAGCCAAAAGTTGAGCGAAATCGCACACGGACAAAGAAGTTTTAAGAGAGTTAAGTTGTAACAAAAACGCGTATTGCATTTACCAGCATCTGAACTGCGATCGCGGCAAGCAATAAACCAGCGATACGCGCTACTAATGTCACGCCAGCTTCCTTAATGACCTTCATAATCGTTGTTGATGCCATCAGCACTGCAGCGATAGCAACGTGAACGGCGAATACTGCACAAATTAAACCCATCGCCATGCTTGGGCCATCAATTTGCTGAACGAAAATCATTGTTGCAACGATTGCACCAGGTCCTGCTAGCAAAGGTGTTCCTAGCGGAACGAGCGCGATGTTGGCATCTTTTGGCTCACCACGACCACTTCCCTTGCCCCCAGTGAGAAGATCTAATGAAATGAGCAAAAGCAATAAAGCACCCGCCGCTTGCATCGCGGCAATTGAGACATTGAGGTAACTCAAAATAAAGCGACCGAATAGTGCAAATATTGAAATCACAAGGAGTGAGACTGAAGCCGCTTTTATTGCGAGAATTCTGCGCTCTTTGGCCGATTTGTCAGCAACTAAAGCTAAGAATATTGGCGTAGCACCAGGTGGATCCATAATCACAAAGAGAGTCACAAATGATTGGATGGCAAAGGTTAAAGCGCTAACTTTCATGCTCCTACCACCCTTCGTTTATCGGCAAGTGATTCAAGTTTTTCCCATTGCCCTGGGCTGGTTTGAAACTCTGCTAGTAAATTCAGTTTACCGCTTCCGTGATAGTCGCTGGAGCCAGTTATCACTAAATCCAACTCTGTGGCAATCGAGCGCAACATCGCTCTTTCTTCTGGATTTTGATCCCTATGATCCACTTCAATTCCATTTAAGCCAGCATGTACTAGCTCTTGAAAATCACTTGCTTTAAGTATCTGGCCGCGATGTGATGCAAAAGGATGAGCAATGACTGCAACTCCTCCTGCGCTTCGAATCATTGCAATTGCTTGGGCCGGAGTCGGGGCCGCATGTGAGACATAAAACTGGGAATCATTATTGAGCATGCCTTGAAATGCTTCATCGCGTGTAGATATGACACCTTTGTTAACCAAGGCATCAGCTAAATGTGGGCGACCAAGTGTGGCGCCATCAGGGCGTGCGGCTTCAACATCTGC
The DNA here is from genome assembly GCA_947487595.1 of Actinomycetota bacterium. Classification (GTDB taxonomy): domain Bacteria; phylum Actinomycetota; class Actinomycetes; order Nanopelagicales; family Nanopelagicaceae; genus Planktophila. Next base: position 24,888 of record CANKXJ010000001.1, on the reverse strand, counting down.
CATTGAAATATCAATGCCTGCTGCCTGCATCTTCTCAACCATCTTGCGCATCCGAGGCATTCGTCCGTCACGCGTTTCTTCAAGCATCACTTGCATGTGCTTATGTCCACCGTCAAAGAGAAGGCCCAACATGTGCACACTTATTCCATCTTCAGTTAAGCAGGATATTTCACTACCAAGTGCTAACGTCAGATTGCCACGCAAGCTCTCAGTTGCCTCTTGCCAACTAGAGGTTGTGTCATGATCAGTTATTCCCAGAACTGTTAAACCTTGAACAATCGCTTTATTTACAAGTTCGCGTGGAGTATCTGTGCCATCGCTTTTATTGGTGTGTGTATGTAAATCGATCATGGAGCCAGCTCCACTGCCCCAGGTCTTGATCGAGTAACAACTAACACACATCCAATTAAAATCAATGCAATTCCAGGCAAAATACCAAGTGGTGGTTTTTGTCCAAGCCACCAAAAAGCAAGCAGTGAGCTAACGGGTACTTCGAAAAAGATAATGAGAGAAACAATTGCTGGTGATACACGTTTGAGAGCTGTATTAAACATAGTATGACCAAGAATCTGTGCGCCAACAACAAGACCTAAAAGGATCCACCATTCACGCCCAGAGAAATTAAATATCGGAAAACCCATTAGCAACGCCATTGGTAATGCCGTCATGGCGCAAACGAAATAACAGACGGTTGTGTACACAGTTGTTTCAACTGTGCGCTGTGCACGTGATCCAGCCATCATGTAAAGAGCAGCAAGTGCTGCCGAGAAAAGTGCGGCGACATCACCTAGAAATGCACGAAGAGAAATCTGTAAATCAATGCCTGATATCAAAAGTACGCCTGAAAAGCTAACAATCATTCCAAGCCAGGCTTTAGAAGGAATATGCCCGCCGCTGAGTTTTACAAACAATGCGGCAAAGATTGGTTGCAAGGCAACAAGTGCCGTACCTGCAGCAACACTTGTCCAGCGCATCGCTAGAAAGAATCCCACAAAGTGAATGGCTAATATAAAGCCAGCCAGAATGGACCACTTAATACCTACGCGATCTCTCGGATATTTGAGAGCAAAAGGAAGTGTTAATAGTGAACCACCAAGATTTCTCCAAAAAATCAATGTCGGAATTGGCATTGCACTCATTGCAATCAGAGGTCCTGATGTTCCAATTCCCATTATTCCAATACCAAGGCGAATTAAATCAGGTCTTCCTGGAATAGTCGTATGACTATCGCGCGAATCGCCTTGCGATATCAATTGCTCTCCGGGGAAATACCTAAGCGAACACCTACTAGAGATTTACTGCGCTTAACAAGAATCTCTGCAATCGCAAGAATTGTCTGTGCAGATTCAGATTCAGGAGCAGCTTGAACTAACGGAACTCCGTCATCGCCACCAGTTCGGAGTTCTGGATTAAAGGCGATTTTGCCTAGAAGTGGAACATCAATGCCAACGAGAGCTGACAAACGCTTAGAGGTTTCTTCACCGCCACCTGCTCCAAAGAGCGCAATTTTCTCACCACATGTTGGGCAGCCATATTCAGACATATTTTCAATAACGCCAATTACGCGTTGATGAATCTGATGTGCAATTCTTCCTGCGCGTTCTGCAACCTCAGCTGCAGCAATTTGAGGTGTAGTTACAACAACAATCTCTGAGTTAGGAATTAGTTGTCCTAGCGAGATAGCTAAATCTCCAGTGCCAGGTGGTAAATCAATGAGCAAGACATCCAAATCGCCCCAGTGCGCATCTGAAAGAAGTTGTTCAAGAACACGGTGTAAGAGAGGTCCACGATATGCAACTGGATCAGAGCGCTCTGGCTTAAACATCTCCATAGAAACTACTTTTACGCCAAATGACTCCAGAGGGATAAAGAGCTGATCAATGGCAGTTGGTCGCTGACCCATTAAGCCCATCAAACGGGGAATCGAGTGGCCATAGACATCTGCATCTAAAATTCCAACTCGTAATCCTTTTTTAGCAAATGCAACTCCTAGGTTTGCAGTCACAGAAGATTTACCAACGCCACCTTTGCCTGATGCAATACCGATAACACGAGTAAGAGATTCTGGTTGGGCAAAAGTAATAGTTTTCTCTCGACCACCGCGAACAACTTTCTTGACATAATCACGTTGCTCTTGCGACATAACTCCAAAAGCCAAGTCAACAGTTTTAACACCTTTGACATTTTTTAGTGCTGTAGTAATATCACCACGAAGTCGATCTTGCATAGGGCAACCAGAAATCGTTAATAAAATTTTAATACTCACGGCGCCGTTATCTTCAGTTAGCTCTTCAACCATTCCAAGCTCAGTTATTGAACGATGAAGTTCAGGATCTTGAACTGTTGTGAGTGCTTCATTGAGTGCTTCAATAAGGTTCATATAAGGTCTGGATCAATCTTTGCAGTTGGGCGCGCTGGTTTTGCCGCTGGAGTGTCATCCAACAACTCACCTAACTGCTTTTTAACAAAAGTTTTTGGATGTAGATCTGCAGGCTGAAGATTCTCAAAGCCGGGTCCCAAGTTCTCACGGAGTTCAGCTGTTGCTGTCTGTGACAAAGCACGAACTTTCTTTGCCCATTTGGCAGCTTCAGAGGCAGCTTTTGGAAGACGCTCTGGACCAAGCAGAATCATTCCTAAAATAGCCAGGCCGAGGATTTCACCTGCGCCGATATCGAAGAACATGCCGAAAGCCTACCTTCTAAATCAACCTCTAGTTATTGCCAGCTACCAAGGTAACGGTGACAGTGACCTCTTTGCTATCTCGAATGTAAGTCAGGGTGACCTTATCTCCCACATTCATAGCGCGGATTGCAACAATTAATTGCTCAGGGGAATCGATGGCCTTATTTTCGAATTTAACGATGACGTCTCCCGCACGAATCCCTGCTTTAGCTGCTGGTCCACCAGGCAAAATAGCTGTGCTGGAACTGGAAACAAGTGCGCCAACTCCAGTGAAATTCATATCCAATGAAACGCCTAGAAATGGATAGGTAGCTTTTCCTGATTTGATTAATTGATCCGCAGTTTTTCTTGTTTGATTAATAGGAATTGCAAAACCCAAACCAATTGAACCGGTCTGTGACGAGGAACCTAGAGATGCGATTGCTGAGTTAACACCAATAACTGCTCCTGTTGCATCAACTAATGGGCCTCCAGAATTTCCTGGGTTGATGGCAGCATCCGTTTGTAGTGCATTTATAAATGAACTTCCAGATCCAGAATCTCCAGCAGTTACAGGTCGATTCTTAGCACTAATAATTCCCAGTGTGACCGTTCCTGATAGACCAAGTGGTGAACCAATTGCAATTACTGAATCACCAACAGCGACTTTGTCACTGTCTCCAAATTCAAGTGCTGGCAGATTCGTTGCACTGATCTTTATCACTGCTAAGTCATAAGAAGCATCACGACCAATTATACTCGCGCTATAGATATCACCATTATTCAAGGTAACTCGTATAGCACCATTTCCATTAGCAACTCCAGCGATAACATGATTGTTGGTCAGGATGTAACCGTTGCTGTCAAAAATAAAGCCAGAGCCAGTTCCCCCACGACCCGTTGAAGAGCGTGTATTAACAGAAACAACTGAGGGTAAAACTCTGGCAGCAATTCCTGCAACAGAATCTGGTGCGCGCTCAATTGTGCTTGAAGAATCAACTATGTTGGCAGAATTAAAGATTGTTCCACCCGTTGCAGTAACTCCTAGAAATCCCCCGAGGCAACTAGCAAGCAAAGCAATGATAAAAACTTTACCTCTCGAGCTTTTACTCGGTGCACTTGTTTCCCACCATGGTCGCACATTGTGGATTGCCTTTTTTCTAGGAAAAATCATGTGAGTATCTTCCTACAACTTCGTTGCAACTAACAAACCATCACCGGTTGGAATCAAGGTAACCACCCAATGTTCTGTGTCATTTTTAATGATTTTCCCAGCATCACGAAGCGCCACAGTTTGAGGGTCTCTCTGGGCTGGATCATTAACTTTTGAACCCCCAAAAAAGCTATCAATAACCATCGCCCCACCGCTTCGTAAAATGCGATGTGCCTCACTGATTACAAAGGCCAAATCTTGAGGATTATGACGGACCACAACTAAGTCATAGGCTCTATCGGTTAACTTTGAAATCACATCTAGGACTGAGTTAGTAATTAATCTGTAACGAGTTGGTGATATCTCTGCATCAGCAAATGCCAACTTTGCAATCTGCGTATGTTCCATCTCATCATCAATTGAAGTCAGGGTGCCACTTGCCAACATGCCATCGAGTAGCCACAAGCTTCCCACGCCTGAACCAGTACCTACTTCAACAACTGACTGTGCTGAGAGGGTAAAGGCAAGGTGCTTAAGATAAGCGCCAACTCCAGGTGTTACATCGTGTGCTCCTATTTCAACCCCGCGAGCACGTGCATAGGTTTTGAAGGGATCTTCAGCTATAAAGTTTTCAGCATATGCATGAGGATCTATTTTCATTTGAGATTCATAATCCACTGGGTTAGTAAGCGGACTCCATATCCAGTTCCACCTTTAGGATTTTCACCAGCATCACTATCACTACGACCCGTTCCAGCAATATCTAAATGAACCCAACGGCGATTACCTGCAAAGTGTTCAAGGAAAAGAGCTGCAGTAATTGAGCCTGCAGAATATTTCACTTTTCTGGCTATATGGTTGAAATCTGCAATATCACTTTCAAGGGCATCCTTGTAATCATCAATCAAAGGCATGTGCCAAACTCGATCACCTGATTCGTGACCTGCAGTTTCAAAATCGCGTGCAAGTAGCTCATCGCGTGTATACATCGCGGCATGCTGTCTACCTAGTCCAAGTGTTGCTGAGCTAGTTAAAGTTGCAATATCTACTAAATAATCTGGATCTAAATTCTTATCAGCATATGCCAAGCCATCAGCTAAAACTAAGCGACCTTCTGCATCTGTATCAATCACTTCAACGGTTGTTCCACCATAGTGAGTAATAACATCACTAGGGCGCTGGGCTGTGCCTGAAAACGCATTCTCTGCACACATCATCAGAGCTGTTACACGAATATTTGGTTGTAATTCTTCTAGCGCAGTCAGAGTTGCCAGAATTGCTGCAGCCCCTGCCATATCGGTTTTCATAGGAATCATCAAGTCATATGGACGCTTAAGATTAATTCCACCAGTGTCATATGTGATTCCTTTACCCACCAAAACAACATGCGGAAGGGCATTAATCGCATTTTTCTTCTTTGCAGGTGCATAGCCCACTTCAATAAAGCGCGGCCCAGGTTTTGGAGAAGAGTTACCAACTGCGCGCAATCCACCAAAATCTTTAAGCTCTTTTCCTGCAAGTACTTTTACTGTGAGCCTGGTTCCTTTGGCGAATTCCTGTGCTTTAGTAGCCATCCACGCAGGATTTTTAATATTAGAAGGCGTATGCACCAAATCACGAGCGCGCGTAATTGCTTTCGAAATAGTGATAGCAACATTTATTACCTCTTTTTCATTTGTGGCAACTATGAAAGTTGGCTTACCTGCAGGTTCTCCGGTTTTTAGATTCCAGAGGTAGGCACCTAAAGTCAAGGCAATTGCATGAGCCTTAACATCTTTATTACTAATTGCACATGCTGAATACACCGTGGTGTTCTTTCCACGAACTTTTCTTGCAATTGCTGTTGCTGCCACACGAAATGAAGCAGTTGATGAATCACCAATTCCAACTAAAAAGATTCGATCTGTTTGAGCATCCTCGGCACTTACTGGTACTTCAAACAACTCTCCCGTTTTACCTAATGGCGAAAAGAATGAAAGCTCATCGACAAGATTAATATCAAAAAACTCTTCAATCTCCTGAACTAATCTTTCAGGGCCTGAAAATGAAATGACACCTTCTGAATCTTTAGCAAAAGCGAGCGCAATTGAGTCAGCATCTATCGCTAATGAGAGTTGAGGCTTGGCAGCTTTGAGTGTCCAGAACATGCGTTGAAGGCTATCGCCTGTTAGTGATTTACTTCTTAACTAATGCAACCGCGGCATGAAGTGCGGCGCTGAGATTATTAGCTTCTTCAGAGTTGAGTTCAACAACTAGACGTCCGCCACCTTCTAGTGGAATTCGCATCACGAGAGAGCGAGCTTCCTTGGTGACCTCCATTGGACCATCTCCGGTACGAGGTTTCATGGCTGCCATGTGGGGACTCCTTCAAAGATGGACGGGGAAAGTTCAAGAGGAGAAGTATCTCGTATTTAGAGCACAAGCGCGAAATCAATAAGGGTTTATAAGCCGAGAACCGCGCTCAATCTCGCTTTTCCGGTCGAAATTACGGCATCAACTGCGCGCTCTGGCACTTTGAGCATTAGGGCAATCTCTCCTGGTGACATTTGGCGCATGTAGTGCAAGGTCAAGATGATCCGCTCTTCTTCGGGCAGCGAGGCCAGCACCTGGGCCAATGTTGGGGACTCGCTCATGGTTCTAAGGCTACTGGCTCTTAACGCCTATGCAGGTGAAGATGCTCTTAGCGGAATGTTCGTGCAAAGCGGGATAAAGAGATGCGCACACCAATATAGAGCGCAGGAAGCATCGCCAAAAAGAGTAAGCGAGGGGCAATGACTTCTTCAGACCAATCAAAGATCGTTGTCTCTGAAGTGAGTTCACGTAAATGAAATCGACCTGTGCCTTTGATTATTTTGCCTGTATGGAGCACATCGCACGTGTGTGGTGGTTGCCATGAAGTAACTGTCATTGAATCTAGAACTCCTAGTGGACCTATTCCAGTAAATGCATTTATGGAAGTTCCAACACCTTCGGTTATTTCTGATGTCACCCAGACTTTAGTCTGAAGCATCCATTCACCTTGGTTTTCCCACTGCGCTAGCGAATCCCAAACTTTTTGAATGGGTGCATCAATCTTCAAAGAGATCGCTATGTGATTACTAGACATTTAGGAGCACGCCTTAAGAGCTTGTGAAACATCTGTTGTCCAAGAAATCAACTCACGCATTCCTGGCTTAATAAAGTTCTCAACTTCTAGATGCTCGACTAATTCATGTAGTGGGTTATAAACTCCAAATGGATCCAGGATTACAACTGGTTTATTGTGAAACTTTAAATAACGTCCTACCCAAATCTCAAAAAACTCTTCAAGAGTCCCAGCACCACCCGGCAAAGTAATGAATGCATCCGCGATATCTGTAATCATTGCTTTGCGCTCGCCCATCGTTTCAACAATATGTAGTTCATCATTATCGTGATCAGCAAATTCAATATCAACAAGGGCTTGTGGAATAACACCGATAGTTCGTCCACCACCCTGACGAGCTCCCCTAGAAACTGCGCCCATCATTGAGATATGACCGCCCCCGGTGACTAATTCCCATGAGTTGGCTGCAATAGCGGTGCCAAGATCAAAGGCCAGGTCTACATACTTTGGGTCAATCGTTGGCGATGATGAACAAAAGACTGCGATGCGCATACGGGTAAGGATAGGGGTTAGGCTTAGGACATGACGACCATCGCATCTGGCCACGGCATTGCAACGATGGCTGCCGGGAAAACTCTCGATGTCTGGTTTCCGTCCCCGCAACTTGGTGCACTTGCAGCAACTGTTCCCAGTGAACTAGCGGCATTAGTTGGAAGCGATGGAGCCCGTGGAGTAACACGTGAATTAGTTAAAGTTGAAATTGATATAACAGTGGCGCCAGCTGATGCCAAAGATGCTTATTTGCGTTTGCACTTGCTTTCACATCGCTTAGTTAAGCCTCACGGAGTTGTACTTGATGGCATTTTCGGCTTACTCAAGAATGTTGTCTGGACAAACTTTGGACCTTGCGCAGTTGAGGGTTTTGAATCAACTCGAGCACGCCTGAAAGTTGCGCACGGTCACGTCACTGTTCTTTCTGTCGATAAATTCCCACGTATGGTTGATTACGTAATACCAAGTGGAGTACGTATTGCAGATGCAGATCGCGTAAGACTGGGCGCGTATTTAGCTTCTGGCACAACAGTCATGCACGAAGGATTTGTTAACTTCAATGCCGGAACACTTGGAACCTCGATGGTTGAAGGCCGCATCTCAGCTGGAGTTGTTGTTGGTGATGGCTCAGATATTGGTGGTGGCGCTTCCATTATGGGAACGCTCAGTGGCGGTGGAAAAGAAGTTATTTCAATCGGTGAAAAATCACTTCTAGGCGCAAACTCTGGTTGTGGAATTTCACTTGGTGATAACTGTGTGATTGAAGCTGGAACTTATGTGACAGCTGCCTCAAAAGTTCGTTTACCTGATGGAGAGATTGTGAAGGCTGCAGCACTCTCTGGTGGCAACAATTTACTATTTCGTCGTAACTCACTTGATGGTGCACTTGAAGCAATTAACCGATCTGGTACTTGGGGCGGACTTAATTCAATTCTGCACGCTAACTAAGCTAAACCAGGCTGAAGGTATCTTAGTTCTGCTTCTAAAAGTCTCACCGCGCAGCGCTACCTGCACGCCAGTGCTAGATGTTGCTTGAATCGAAGCAACGGTGCCACTCTCATTTACTCCTAGGATTTCTAAACTCACTACATCAGGTAAAAGAAAAGCTGCAGCAATTATGCTTTGTGGGACTTCTCGATTCCAGGTAACAAATCGTGGGTTGAGTATTAAATCTAAAGAACCTGGATCGTCGACAATCTGCGTATACGCCTTACTGCTTCCCCAGGCGTTTATTGCTAACTCTGTCTTACCCCCTGATGAAGAGGAGAAATAAGCCGTAATTGGTAATCCCAATTGTGTGATTGTTAAGCCTGCAGTGCGCGTAACAATCTCTTTCCAAATCACTCCGTATTTCTTTTCAATTTCCTTTGCATACCCCAGGAAAGTTTGATCAGAAATCGTGCCATATAAATCACAGTCACATGCACTCCTATATATGCCTGCTTTACTCAATGCATATGTGCGAGAAGCAATTGCTTGAGCCTCTAGCGCTGCAACTGGCCAAAAAGATGGCATCTCACTAATACCCCAGAGATATTCATCAGCTAAGCGCACAGAGTTAGTCATTGCGATCCGGTACCCAGATGGGCTTTTGATTGCCTTTACTTGAATCTGCCCATAGCGAAGTTTCTGCGTTACACCTGAGTGGCTCACTGATACAAGAGTGTCAGGGCCCTCTAAATAGCGCGTACCAGCCCAGCGAACTGTGAAAACTCTACTTCGAGGCAGTACCTGCGTAGTTTTTCCAAGAGTTATTCGTGGACTGACTGTGGAGCCGATAATTGAGAAAGATATCGAGTCAGCCATAGAAAATACAGGAATAACGCTCTCACTCCCCATATCACCTTGGATGATCTGAAGCTGGGATCCTTTTACGGTGCTTGAAATCTTTGCACTAGAGAGTAGGTGACCGATGTTAACTCGCAGAATTTTGGAATCATCTTTTTGCTCGATCTCAACATCTTTATAGAAATACTTAATGATCTGTTCGAAACTTTGTCCCGCTAGCGCCATAGAGCGCGCACCCATCTGACTTAACCCAACCCCATGTCCATATCCCGAACCTTGAAAGGAAAAGGTTGTAGGAATATCTGTTGCGTGAGCTATCGGAATTAAAGATGAAAACACAAAAAGTAAGGCAAGAAAAGCTTTAGACATCCTCATCGATGGCCGCGCTCTTTCCTACCTGCAAAAACTCGCGATATGCATTTATTACAACCTTTGGTTCCCCGCGTTGAACAAGCTTTCCTTTATGGAGCCAAGCAACGTCATTACAGACATCTTCTAAAGTCGCCATCGCATGGCTAACCAGAATTAATGCACGATCATCACTTCGTAGTTCTTTAATGCGGTTGAGTGATTTCTCTTTAAACTTTGCATCACCAGTACTCAACGCCTCATCTACAATTAAAATATCTGGGCGAACAGTTGCCGCAACAGAGAAAGCTAGGCGGGCATACATACCTGATGAATACGTGCGCATCGGTGCATCAATTGCCTCTCCTAGTTCAGAAAAGTCAGCGATTTCTTCGAAATGGCTATCAATTTCATCACGTGACATGCCTGCAGCTAATCCACCTAAATAGACATTGTCACGGCCTGACATGGATGGATTAAAGCCAACTCCAAGTGCCAGCAAAGTACTGACGCTTCCATAAACTTCAATTCGCCCCTGTGAGGGTGGCAAAATTCCTGCAATAACACGCATCAACGAGGATTTTCCGGCGCCATTTGATCCAATAATTCCTAATACCTGGCCATACGTGACATCAAGATTAACTTCATCCAGCGCACGGATAACTCGAGTTTGTTTTCCTCCACGTCCCAATGACTTAACACGTGCTTTTAAAGTTGGTCTGCGATCAATTGCAGTGGTGTATGTAAGACCAAGGCCGCGAACTGATACGGCAATTTCATTGGTCATATGTGGGCTAGAGACGGACGGCAAATTCACGCTCCCTTGATAAGAAGAAGTATGTGCCAATCAAGAAAATACCAACTGCCCAACCAAGTCCAATAAGCATGTGAGAAGTAAGAGGGGCCTGTCCATGTACTAATGCACGCGACCAACTATCTAAAATTGGGAACAGCGGATTAAAGAGTTCAAGTGTTCTTAATTGTGGTTTCAAATCTGAAGCTTCATACAAAATTGGTGACAAGTACAAAAGAGTGCGCGTCATGTAAGGCAAGAAACTAGAAATATCGCGGAAATACACATTGATACAAGAAATAGTCACTGCAAGACCTAGCGCCAACAACATTGTTATTAGAAGCACTGGAATAGCCCATAACATCTGCCAAGAAAAGGGCAGGCCTATAACTGTTCTGATTACCAGAAAAACCGCCAGTGTTGGCAGGAATTTAAAGATTGCTATAACAACTGCTGAGACTGGCAACATAATGCGAGGAAAGGCTGTATTTAAAATTAAGCGCTGACCGGCAGTAATTGATTTAACGCCACCTGTAAGTGAGTTAGCTACTAGGTAGAAAAGGAAAAGCGTTGCAGTCAGGTGTGCATATCGAGTGCTATTAGATGATCCACTAATAATTACAATCAGCAAGAAATAAACTGCTGATAACAACAGAGGATTCAGTACTAGCCATAACTGACCAAATGCTGAGTCAAAATGCTGTTCGCGAAGTTCAGAGCGCGAGTATTCAGATATAAATGTCCTGCGCGACCAGAGAGATTTCCAATATCGCCTCAATGGTGGCAGGCCAGCACGAAATGGCTCATAGACCTGCATTGGAGTGCTCACGGTCGTAAGGTTACCGCAGGCGCTAACGACTTTGGCGAAGTTAGAAAGCCAATACCCCATGTCATATGCATTGTCAGCAAAATAAGTGGCAGTGAGACAAACTCACCGAGTGATTCACCAATTCTTGCCGATGCGATGAGAATAAATAAAGCATAAGTCAGTGCTGGTAAGAAGAGAATAGGTGAAACTAACGCACCGAGGATCAATGATGAAACAACGCCAATTACTGTAAATGGAGGGGCAAGATACCTGTAATTAATTGTGCCTTCATGTCTGCGAGAAACAACTCGACGCCAACGTCCATATTCAAAATACTGTTTCGTAAGTGCTACAACAGTTGATCGTGGGCGGTAAGTAACAACTAATCGAGGATCGAAATAAATGGTCCCCCCAGCTGCACGCAATCGAAAGTTTAACTCCCAATCCTGTGCACGTGTAAATCTCTCATCAAATCCCCCAACGGCCATTAAAGCTTGTTTTCTAAATGCTCCTAGATAAACCGTATCTACCGATGCGGCCCCGCCACCTGTGTGAAAACGAGAGGCTCCAACACCTAATGGGCTGCGCATTGCTCCTGCCACACTCCTCTCAAAAACTGTGTGGCCTTGTGCGGCCATAATGCCGCCAACATTGACAGCGCCAGTATCTTTTAAGATTTCAAAAGCTAGGGATAGATAATCATGTGGAATTCTAGAGTGACCATCTACGCGCACAATGATTGAGTATCTACTTGCAGCAACTGCCAGATTGAGACCTGCAGCAGTGCGCCCTGTGGGATTTGAAACAACCACAACACGCGAATCCGCTTTAGCTAATGAGTAAGCAATTACTTCAGTTCCATCATGGGATGGTCCAACAGCTAAAATAATTTCAATCTCGCCTACAAAATTCTGATCAAGAACGGCCTTCACGGCCTCTTCTAAATATTTAGATTCGTTGAGAACCGGCAGGATGACTGAGATTTTGGGCTCCGGTGAGCCATATAACTCATTTGCTGATGTCGTCATAACCCCTACACCGTATCGTCCAAGTACTCTTACACGGTGAGAGCGACGCGACCAATACGCATTATTACCTCACTATCCCTAGCCGTTGTCGCCATCTCCGCGTTTTCTTGGTTGGGTTTGGGCCAAGTCAGCGGAGCAATTAATCGCATCGATGTATTTGGCTCACTAGATAATCGCCCAGATAAGCCCAGTTCTGCACTCAATTATTTATTAGTGGGTTCAGATACACGTGAAGGCTTAACTAAAGAACAATCAAAGTTATTGCGCGTAGGAACCACTAAGGCAGCAGCAGGTGCTCGATCAGACACCATGCTTCTGATCCACATTAGTAAATCTCGTGACAAAGCAACAATCATTTCTATTCCCCGAGATTCCCTTGTGACCATTCCTGAACATCCTTCTTCCCTCAATAAAGAGAAAATTGTTCCTGCAGCTAAGGGGAAAATTAACGCAGCTTTTGCTTGGGGTGGTGCTCCACTATTAATTCAAACTATTGAAGAAGAAACCAACATAAAAATTGATCACTATGTTGAAATTGGTTTTGCCGGTTTTGCTGGAATGGTAGATGCTTTGGGTGGAATTGATGTTTGCACAAAGCGCGATATTGATGATCCAAACAGTCACTTGGTTTTGAAAGCTGGTGTCCATACTCTTGATGGAATTGAATCGCTCAAGTACGTTCGTACCCGTGACTTTGATGGAATGGGCGATCTTGGGCGTATGCAGCGTCAACAGCAATTCATGAGCGCCGTCCTAAGAAAAGTGACAAGTACTGGAGTTCTTCTCAATCCAATTAAGTTAGTCAATTTTTTCAATGCAACTATTGCAACAGTTCGAACAGATTCTCAGCTCAATCGAAATGACTTGATTGTTCTGGCTAAACAACTCAAGAATCTCTCCCCAAGTAAAGTTCGTACTCTGACAATTCCTTTAGGTAATGCAAATGCTCGTGTGCCAGGACTTGGATCAGTTGTGATCTGGGATTCTGTACTAGCACCTGATCTATTTAACCGTTTACGTGAAGATTTACCGTTGGTTGATGAGGTAACCCCTTCACCATCAGCATCATCCAGCGCGTCAGCATCTCCAACTGTAATTGATAAATTTAAGACTCGTACCGCTGATGAAAATCCCTGCGGAGCACTGAAGTAAACTCGCGCCCATGACATTGACTCTTTCAGTAGTTGGATGCGGCTATCTAGGCGCAACACATGCCGCATGCATGTCTTCTCTTGGCTTTACCGTGATTGGTGTTGATACTGATCCCAATAAAGTGGCGATGCTACAAAATGGCACGCTTCCATTTTATGAGCCTGGTTTAGACACTTTACTAGCCAAAGAAATGAAGACAGGTCGTCTTTCATTTACAACTGATTTTTCGGCAGTTAAAGATGCTGACATTCATTTTGTTTGTGTTGGAACTCCACAGAGTAAAGACAGTCTTGCAGCAGATCTGACTTACGTGCGCTCTGCAATTACTGAGATTGCACCATATTTAAAAGATGGCTCATTAGTTGTTGGAAAGTCAACTGTTCCTGTAGGAACCGCTCAATCACTTCGTGAGCAGCTCGCTAAAATAGCACCGCAAGCGGATCTTGCCTGGAATCCAGAGTTCTTACGTGAAGGTTTTGCAGTTGAAGACACATTGACTCCTAATCGCTTAGTCGTTGGTGTTGCTAACGATCGCGCTGAGCAGATTCTTAAGCAAGTTTATAAACCAATTATAGATTTAGGAACCCCTTGGATTAGAGCAGATCTTCCAACTGCAGAACTTGTAAAGGTTGCTGCGAACTCTTTCCTTGCGACAAAAATATCTTTCATCAACGCTATGGCTGAAGTATGTGAAGCTGCTGGCGGTGATGTTACGGTCCTTGCTCAAGCAATTGGCTATGACCCACGTATTGGAAATAAGTTCTTGCAGGCCGGTATTGGTTTTGGTGGTGGTTGTCTTCCAAAAGATATTCGAGCATTTATGGCACGCGCTGAAGAGTTAGGTGCGAAGCAAGCCCTTGAATTCTTGCGTGAAATCGATGCAATTAACTTGCGAGCACGCCAGCGTGTAATCGACGTTGTTCGAAGCGAACTTTCAGAGGATTTAACTCAATACAAAATCGCTGTTCTTGGGGCCACTTTCAAACCAGATAGTGATGATGTGCGTGACTCCCCAGCACTTGATATTGCTGTTCAGTTACAAGCAGCTGGAGCAGCTGTGGTTGTTCATGATCCCAAGGGAATTGAACCTGCGCGTAAGCGTTTTCCAAAGCTTAAATATGCAGAAGTAGTCACAGATGCAGTTAAAGACGCTGATTTAATCTTGCATCTGACTGAATGGAAGGAGTATCGAGCTATCGATCCAGTAACTCTTTCTTCATTAGTTAAAAGAAAGATCATTATTGATGGACGCAATATGCTTAACCGAGAACTATGGCGCAAAGCCGGTTGGAAGTTCCATGCTTTAGGACGCACCGATTAACGAGCAAGAAAGCATCGATGCAGTCCTTGCAATGAAGACATGGGCTGTTGTTGGGCTTGGAAATAACCCAGAGCGCGCAGCATTCGGTGTGGCAAAGCTTTTACAAGATAAAGGTCATCGTATCGTTCCTGTTTATCCTCGTGCAGAAACCGTGCACGGTGAGGTTGGCTATAAGATGCTTTCAGAAATCCCAGGGCCTATAGATGTAGTTGATTGTTTTGTTAACTCCACCCTTGTAGGCAAAGTCGTAGATGAAGCAATAGCTATTGGAGCCAAAGCTATTTGGCTGCAACTAGATGTCATTGATCATGAGGCTATTGCTCGTGCACAAGCTGCGGGGTTATTAACAGTGATGGATAGATGCCCAGCTATTGAGTATAGAAAGAAAAACTAGAAACCAGTTTTTTGCCCACGGCGTGAATTCAAACTTGCGCCTTTAGCTTTAGCGTCAGCATTAATTTCCTTTAAAGCATCTGCAACTTTGGCGCTAATTGCTGAATCAGAGATTCCTAGAATTCGAGCCGCAAGTAAGGCTGCGTTCTTGGCATTACCCACACCAACAGTTGCCACTGGGACGCCTGCTGGCATCTGCACAATCGAGAGTAATGAATCCATTCCATCAAGGTTTTTTAGCGCAACAGGAACTCCGATTACCGGAAGTGTGGTTAATGAAGCAACCATTCCAGGTAAATGTGCAGCTCCACCAGCACCAGCGATAATTACTTTAAATCCTTTACCCGCTGCGCTTTGCGCAAACTCAACCATTTCAAGTGGCATACGATGAGCCGAAACAACATCTGTTTCGTAAGAAATTCCTAATTGATCTAGAACTTTCGCAGCCTCCTCCATTACCGGCCAATCAGAATCTGATCCCATGATGATTGCTACATCACTCATCAATTTCTCCGCTCATGTAATCAAGGGCATGTTGAACTTCTTGGGTTAATTCTACGAGGTTATCGCCTAGCAAATTAACATGGCCAATCTTGCGCCCAGGGCGTACTTCCTTCTTATAGTGGTGAAACTTCAACTCTGGCGTGCGGGCCATGAGATGTAGATATGGACGAAACATATCCACCTTGTCCCCTCCCAGGATATTTCCCATTACGGCAATGGGGGCAGTCATCTGTGGATTTCCAAGGGGAAGATCTAAAATAGCTCGCAGGTGTTGCTCAAACTGAGAAGTTATTGAACCTTCAATCGTCCAGTGTCCAGAGTTATGAGGACGCATTGCTAATTCATTGATAAAGAGTTCTTCGCCTTTGACAAAAATTTCAACAGCCATAACTCCAACAACACCAATTTCATTGGCAATATCTAAAGCTAATTTCTGTGCCTTCTCGCTTAATTCATCGGATAACTCTGGAGCTGGCGTAATTGTCATGACGCATATGCCATCGCGCTGGATGGTTTGAGTTGGAGCCCACGTAGTTGCTTGACCATGAGGAGATCTGGCCACCATGACCGCTATTTCATAATCAAAATCAATGAGCTCTTCAATTAAAACTTTACCAACTTCTTTTAATACTGCAGCAAGCTCTGCTTGGCTATTGATTTTCCACACGCCGCGGCCGTCATAACCGCCTGAAATAGCTTTAGCAATTACTGGAAATTCACTTACTTCTTCAACTTTAATTACTACTGAGTTTCTTGGCGAAGGGAAATTGCTCAGTCTCTGACGCATCGCAGCTTTATCTTGCGAATATAAAAAGCTGGCAGAACTTGGGCGAACCACAACCCCATCAGCCTCTAAAGTTTTAATGATGCTCAGTGGGATGAGTTCGTGTTCAAAAGTAATCACATCACACTTGCGCGCAAATGCACGGACAGTTTCAAGATCCTTATAGTCACCGACCACGTGGTTTGTTATTTGTGCTCCGCTATCTTGAGCATCATTTGCAAGTAATAAGAGATTGACTCCAAGTGCAGCGGCAGGAGCAACGCTCATGCGAGCTAATTGCCCAGCACCAATTACGCCAACAGTTGGAAAATGCTTACTCACCGGCTTATCGTAGATGAACTACGTCGCCTGCTTGAACATGGCTTCCTGAGTCTAAAATCAACTCGCCCCGAGCAGAAATGCCCGTCGCGATTCCTTTTTCTATCAAATCATTTGGATAGTGAATCTGAACTTTTGTTCCAAGGGTTGAACAGAGGGATGTATACAGGCCCGTGATTGAGTCATCACCCAGATCCCAGTGGGTGAAAATCGATTCAAACTCATTTAGTACATCGGCCAAAAGGTGGTTCCGATCAATATTGGTTGCACCTTCAATTGCAAGTGATGTCGCAGTTGGAACAGGTAATTCATCTATGGTCATTCCTACGTTAATTCCAATTCCAACAACAACACCTTCTCCATTAAATTCACAGATTAATCCTGAAACTTTCTTTTCTTTAATTAAAATATCATTTGGCCACTTAACTGTTGCACTATACTTTTTGAGAACTTGTGCAACAGATGTACCGGCGATTAAGGAAATCCAACCCCAGTCTTCTTTTTTCCTCTGTGGTTTTAAATAAAATGAAAATAAAAGCGCACTATTTTTTGGTGCCTCAAAAGTACGCGACATTCGCCCGCGCCCAGCTCTCTGAAAATTCGCAGTAATGACATCACCAGGTTTTACTTTTCCGGCAATCGCTCGTGTCACTAAAGCGGTCTGAGTCGATGTGGTGACATCAACCACGCTTACTCGCCAGTACTGCGTAGTCAATGAGTTGATAACTGACTTATCAAGTGCCGCTCTTAGCATTTGCTTGCCCATGACATGTACCGTAGGGGTATGAGCCGTGATCTGCATACAACTGCCGGGAAAATCGAAGATCTACGTGCGCGCGTTGAGGAAGCGGTACACGCTGGCTCAGCACGCGCTGTTGAGAAGCAGCATGCCAAGGGGAAGAACACTGCCCGTGAGCGTATTGAAATGTTGGTTGACCCAGATTCATTTACTGAAATTGATGAGTTCGCCCGCCACCGCTCAACACAATTTGGAATGGAAAATAATCGTCCATACGGTGATGGTGTTGTAATTGGTACTGCAACTGTAGATGGGCGTCCGATTGCATTGTATTCACAAGATTTCACAATCATGGGTGGTTCACTTGGTGAAGTTCATGCAGAAAAAATCGTCAAGATTGCTGAGTTTGCTTTAAAGAGTGGAATTCCACTTATTGGAATTAATGACTCCGGTGGCGCACGTATTCAAGAAGGCGTTGCTTCACTTGCAGGTTATGGAAAAATCTTCCGCCTTAACACTCGCTCTTCTGGTGTTATTCCTCAAATCTCTTTGATCCTTGGCCCATGTGCTGGTGGTTCTGCATACTCACCTGCGCTCACAGATTTCACTGTGATGGTTAACGAAACATCACACATGTTTATTACTGGTCCAGACGTTATTAAGACAGTAACTGGCGAAGAAGTAGGAATGGAAGAGTTAGGTGGAGCACGAACTCATAATGTTCGTACTGGTAATTCACACTACTTAGCTGAAAATGAAGCCGATGCTATTGATTACGTTAAAGCGCTTCTTTCATATTTACCATCAAATAATATGGATAGAGCTCCACATCTTCCACCAACAGAGCTTTTAGAAAAGAATGCATCCGACATTGCCCTCGATACTTTGATTCCAGATAGTCCAAATCAGCCATATGACATGAAGGTTTTGATTCAAGCGTTAGTCGATGAAGCAGAGTTCCTAGAAGTCCATGCACTCTATGCCCCAAATATCGTTGTTGGCTTTGCTCGTATCGAAGGTGAAACAATTGGAATCATTGCAAATCAACCTAATCAGTTGGCTGGAACACTCGATATTAACTCCAGCGAAAAAGCTGCGCGATTCTTGCGCTTTTGTGATGCATTCAATATCCCAATCTTGACTCTTGTTGATGTGCCTGGTTTCTTGCCGGGAACTGAGCAGGAATGGGATGGAATCATTCGCCGAGGAGCCAAATTACTTTATGCCTACGCAGAAGCATCCGTGCCACTTGTAACTCTCATTACTCGTAAAGCATATGGTGGAGCATTTATCGTCATGGGTTCTAAATATCTTGGTAGCGATATTAACTTTGCTTGGCCAAGTGCTGAGATTGCTGTAATGGGCGCCCAAGGTGCAGTTAATATCTTATATCGTAAGGAAATCGCTGAAGCAAAAGATCCAGTCGCTGCAAGAGCTGAGTTAATCGATGAATACAATGAATCACTTGCAAATCCATACTTAGCTGCTGAGCGTGGAACAATCGACACAGTGATTGAACCAAATCAATCACGCGCATACATTACAAAAGCATTTAGGACATTGCGCACTAAGCGCGACACATTGCCTGCGCGCAAGCACGGAAATATTCCGCTGTAATGGAGTTTTCAATAATTAAAGGAGATCCCACTGCGCAAGAGTTGGAGGCACTCAAATCGGCTTTGGCCCAACACAAACGTGAAGAGCTAAAGCCTGTGATTCGTCGAAGCATTTATGGTTTGCCACAACTACGACAAGGGTTGTCTCATAAAATTACTTTCGGCGCACGAAAGAACTCATAAGCAATGCCAAGAATTGTTTTAGCTTCTGCATCCGTGTCCAGACGCCGTTTGCTTGAATCAGCTGGATTAAAGCCAACAATCATGGTCAGCCATGTTAATGAGGAAACTGATTTCTTCAATGCGATGAAGCCTGCCGATATGGTGATTGCCTTAGCCATAACTAAGGCTCACACAATTCGGGAGCACATAGATTTTCCAGCGATAATTATTGGCTGTGATTCAACATTTGAATTTGATTCACAATCTCTTGGCAAGCCTGCAACACCAGAGATCGCAATTGAGCGTGCCTCTAGAGTTCGCGGTAATTCCGGGCTACTCCACACAGGTCACTGCATTATTGATACAACAAAGGACAAGGAGATTTCAAGCATCGTCACAACAAAAGTAACTTTTGACAATATGACTGATGCTGAAATTGCAGACTATGTTGCTACCGGTGAACCCTTACAGGTTGCTGGTGGATTTACTCTTGATGGATTTAGCTCTCCCTTTATCCCCTCAATTGAAGGTGACTACACAAATGTAGTCGGAATATCTATGCCCTTTGTTAGAAAAGCATTTGAGCAACTTGGCTATTCCTGGCCAGAGGTCAAGGCGATGCAATGAAGCGTGTTTTAATTGCTAATCGTGGAGAGATTGCTGTCCGAATCATTCGCGCATGTAAAGATCATGGGTTAGAAAGCGTTGCGGTTTATTCAGAAGAAGACCGTAATGCAATTCATTCTCAGATGGCTGATGCTGCTTATTCCCTGCATGGAACAACCGCTACTGAGACTTATCTAAATATTGAAAAACTGATAAAAGCTGCCAAGCAATCAGGTGCTGATGCGGTTCATCCTGGTTATGGATTCTTATCTGAAAATGCAAACTTTGCTCAAGCGGTAATTGATGCAGGACTTATTTGGATTGGACCTGCACCTGCAGCGATTCGTGCGTTGGGCGATAAAGTCTCTGCACGTAAAATTGCAGCCAAAGCGGGAGCACCACTTGTTGCAGGAACCGCAGATCCAGTTGAAGGACATGAAGAAGTTATAGCTTTTGCAAAGGAACACGGGTTACCTGTTGCAATTAAGGCCGCTCATGGTGGTGGTGGACGTGGATTAAAAGTTGCCCGCACGATGGAAGAGATTCCAGAGTTATTTGCATCTGCCGTTCGTGAAGCTATAAGTGGATTCGGTCGCGGTGAATGCTTCGTCGAGCGCTATTTGGATAAGCCCCGCCACGTTGAAACTCAAGTTTTAGTTGATAAGCATGGCCACGCAGTAGTTGTCAGTACACGAGATTGTTCACTGCAACGCCGCCACCAAAAGCTTATTGAAGAAGCTCCTGCACCATTTTTAAGCAAAGCACAAGAAGAAGAGCTCTATAAATCAAGTAAGGCCATCATGAAAGAAGCTGGCTACGTCGGTGCGGGTACTTGCGAATTCTTAATTGGACTTGATGGAACAATTTCATTCCTAGAGGTAAATACTCGCTTGCAAGTTGAGCACCCTGTGAGCGAAGAAGTTACAGGGATTGATTTAGTTCGAGAACAATTTAGAATTGCGATGGGCGAATCACTTGGCTTTGATGACCCAGTCATTCGTGGACACTCAATTGAATTTCGTATTAATGGTGAAGATCCAGGTCGCTCATTCCTCCCAGCACCTGGACGCATTACTGACTGGGTTATTCCAACTGGACCTGGCGTCAGAGTTGATGCTGGTTTTAAGAATGGCGACACCATCGGTGGTAATTTTGATTCATTATTAGCAAAACTCATTGTCACTGGTGCAACACGCGAACAAGCAATTGAGCGTGCTCGTCGTGCCTTGGCTGAATTCAACGTCGAAGGCTTAGCTACAGCGCTTCCTTTCCACCGAGCAATTGTTGAAGATCGCGCATTTACACAAGATTTTAAGATCTACACCAGTTATATTGAAAATGAATTTAACAATGAGATTCCAATGTACCAGGCACCTGTTGTGCCACTTGAGACACATATGGCACCTGAACATTTGGTTGCTGAAGTAAATGGAAAGCGCTTTGAAGTCTTAGTACATGCTCCGAAGCCTGTAGTGAAGCGCCATCGTGCAAAGCAATCCATGGCAGGTGGAGCAGGAGGCACAGCACTTACTAGCCCCATGCAGGGAACCGTTGTGAAGATTGCAGTTAAGGAAGGCGATCGAGTTGAAGTTGGAGATTTAGTTATAGTTCTAGAAGCGATGAAAATGGAACAGCCATTAATGGCTCATAAAGCTGGTGTGATTGGTAATTTGAGCGCTGCAATTGGGGCCACGGTTTCTAGTGGAACAGCTCTTTGTGACATCATTGATGCATGACAAATAGCGATCTCCTCTATTCAGATCCATTAGCCGCAGCCACTGCTGCAGCTAAAGAAATCACGGAACGCACAGGAGTCACATCCCATGATGTTGCCTTAGTAATGGGTTCTGGTTGGGTGAGCGCAGTTGATGCACTTGGAATAGCACAATATGAATGCAATGCTGAAGATATAACTGGTTTCCTTCCTCCAACAGTTGAGGGGCACTCAGGAAAAGTTCGCTCCTATGAAATTGAGGGAAATGGCAAGAAACTGCAGGCACTAGTATTTTTAGGTCGCACACATCTCTATGAAGGCAAAGGTGTTGAACCGGTCGTGCATAGCGTTCGGACAGCGGTTAAATCTGGATGCAAAGTAGTTATTTTAACTAATGCGTGCGGTGGAATAAACAAGGCCTACAAAGTTGGCCAGCCCGTTCTAATTCGTGATCATATTTCTTTAACCGCTGTATCTCCTTTATCTGGTGCAACTTTTGTTGACTTAACAGATCTCTATAGCAAGCGAATCCGCGAAATTGTAAAGAAGGAAGATTCATCACTTGAAGAAGGTGTCTACGTGCATTGGCGCGGGCCAACATATGAAACTCCAGCAGAAATTATAATGATGCGCACTATGGGGGCAGATTTAGTTGGTATGTCCACAGTTCCTGAAGCAATTGCAGCACATGCACTAGGTGCTGAAGTTCTTGGAATTTCATTAGTCACTAATGCAGCTGCCGGTGTTACTGGTGAAAAACTTAATCATGAAGAAGTTATTGCCGCTGGAAAGGCCGCTGCAGATCGTATGGGCGCTCTTCTCAAAGGGGTAATTCCGAAGTTATTCTAGGAACATGGATCTGACACAAGAAGTTCAAGCATGGATTACTGATGATCCAGATCCAAAAACTGCTGCCCAATTACAGCAATGGCTAGATACCAATAATGAAGTAGAACTACGCGCATCATTTAATGGCTTTTTGCAGTTTGGTACAGCTGGCTTGCGTGGTCCCACTCGCCCAGGGCCCTCAGGAATGAACCGAGCAGTTGTTGGTCGTACTGCTGCAGGAATTGCGGCATATATGAAGGAGCGTAATTTAACTTCAGTAGTAATTGGCCGTGATGCCCGTTATGGCTCTGAGGATTTCACTTTTGAAACTGCGCAAATTATGAGTGGTGCTGGCATGAAGGTTTATGTCTTGCCTCGCCCACTTCCTACGCCAGTACTAGCTTTTGCCACAAATGAATTGAAGTGCGACGTGGGAATTATGGTTACCGCTAGCCACAATCCCCCACAAGATAATGGTTACAAAGTTTATTTAGGTGGCACGGTTGATGGAATCCATTACCGTGGTTCACAGATTATTTCTCCAACAGATGAGTCAATTGCACAAAAAATAGATTCAATCACATCTCTAGCTTCACAGCCCCGTGGAAAAGAATGGACAGTGTTAGGCGAAGAAGTTGTTCATAAATACATCGGGATTACAGCAGCTCTTGCAGATAAGCCTGGAAACCTAAAGATTGTTTACACGGCAATGCATGGGGTGGGAACTGAGACACTTCAACATGTTTTTCATAAAGCAGGATTTCCACAGCCCATCTTGGTTGACTCTCAAGCAAATCCAGATCCTGATTTTCCAACTGTTGCATTTCCAAATCCTGAAGAACCAGGTGCAATTGATTTAGCTTTAGAAACTGCACGAATATTTGATGCTGATCTAGTAATTGCTAACGATCCAGATGCAGATCGCTGCGCTGCTGCAGTGAAAGATCCGATTAAAGGCTGGAGAATACTGCGTGGGGATGAATTAGGCGTAATTCTTGGTGAAACTATCGCTCGGGCAACAACTCAGGGAATCCTTGCTAACTCCATAGTTTCCTCATCAATATTGAGCAAAATTGCCACACACTACAAACTAGATTTTAAAGAGACACTGACAGGCTTTAAGTGGTTAGCAAAAATTGATGGCTTAACTTTTGGTTACGAAGAGGCTCTTGGATATGCCGTTGATGCAGTTACGGTCAATGACAAAGATGGAATCTCTGCTGCAATCAAGCTAGCCCAGATTGCAACTAATTTAGCTGCGCAGAATAAGACACTTCTTGACTTACTCGATGAGGTTTGGGCTCGTCATGGTTTTCATGCAACTGAACAGATTTCAATACGCCTGACAGATCTTTCGCAAGTGGGTGTAATTATGGGAAATTTGCGCCGCAATCCCCCTAAAGAAATTGCTGGTCGTTCAGTTACATCTATCGATGATCTGGCTAAACCAAAGGATGGATTACCCCCTACAGATGGCTTGCGCATTTGGTTAGATGGTGGAATTCGAATAATCATTCGTCCTAGCGGCACAGAAGCAAAGATGAAGTGTTACATTGAGGCAATTGCAAAGGATTCTGCAACTGCGCAAGCGGTTCTGGATCAGTCACGAGCCCCACTTAAGGAATTACTATCGTGAGTTTTTATAGTTTAGTCGATGGTACTGAAGCATCCCTAAAGAAATATCTGGGTTCGCTATCAGGAGTTGACCAAGTTGGCGCTGATGCTCGTGCAGCGATGCTGGCTACTCGTAGCATTAAAACAACCTCTAAACGTTGGGCAATCGATACGGCCATATCAATGGTGGATTTAACAACTCTAGAAGGTGCAGATACTCCTGGAAAAATTAAGGCACTATGCACAAAAGCTGTGCGCCCTGATCCAACTGATTTATCTGTTCCAAGTGTGGGCGCAGTCTGTGTTTACAACGACATGGTCGAAATCGCCCGCACACACTTAGATCTTATTGGTGGCCAACATGTTGGCGTGGCCGCTGTTTCAACTGCTTTTCCATCTGGCCGTGCATCAATGGAAGTAAAGATTCAAGATACGAAAGATGCGGTTGATGCTGGCGCTTCAGAAATTGATATGGTCATTGACCGAGGCGCATTTCTCTCAGGTCGATATATCGAAGTCTTTGATGAGATTGTAAAAATTCGTGAAGTTTGTGGCACTAAGGCCCATTTGAAAGTCATCTTTGAAACAGGTGAACTTGTTACTTACGACAATGTCCGCAAAGCTTCCTTTTTAGCTATGGCCGCTGGAGCAGATTTCATTAAAACTTCCACAGGCAAAGTTGCACCAGCTGCTACCGCCCCTGTAGTTCTTGTGATGCTTGAAGCGGTGAGAGATTTTTATGCAATGACCCAGGTGCGAATTGGTGTGAAACCAGCCGGTGGTATCAGAAACACAAAAGATGCCATTAAGCAGCTAGTCCTAGTCAATGAGACCGCTGGGCCAGAATGGCTCAAACCATCTCTATTTCGTATTGGGGCTAGTGCATTGTTAAATGATCTATTAATGCAACGCATGAAAATG